>CALLFD010000376.1 GCA_937997605.1 uncultured Collinsella sp.
CCATGCCCCAGACCCGCTTCGTGCTGCGTCACGCTATCGACACCGGCCTTAAGATTATGATCGTCATCAACAAGATCGATCGTCCGGGTGCTAACCCCGAGAAGGCCTACAACGACTGCCTGGACCTCATGGCCGACCTGGGTGCCACCGATGACCAGCTTGAGTTCGCCATGGAGCACGTGGTCTACGCCAGCGCCATGAACGGCTTTGCCCGCCTTGACCCCAACGACGGCAACATGGACATGTATCCGCTGCTCGATATGATCATCGACGACATGCCCGCGCCCGAGGTTGACGAGAACGCCCCGCTGGCCATGCAGTGCGTGACCATCGACCACTCCAACTTCGTTGGCCGTATCGGCATCGGCCGCGTGTACTCTGGCACCATTCACCAGGGCGATCAGATTCTAGTTGTCAAGAACGACGGCTCCAGCGCTACCGCTACCGTCAAGCAGCTCTTTACCTTCGACTACCTGGGCCGCACCGAGTGCCAGGAAGTCGGCGCCGGCGATATCGCTGCTGTCGTGGGTATCGACCGCACCGATATCGGCGATGTCTACACCGATCCCGAGAACCCCGTCGAGCTCGAGCCCATTGAGATCGACCCGCCGACCCTGTCTATCGTCTTTGAGGCTTCGACCTCCCCGCTCGTCGGCCGTGACGGCGACATCGTGGGCGCCCGTCAGCTTAAGGAGCGCCTGTTCAACGAGGCCGAGAACAACGTGACTATGAAGATCGAGGAGCTCGAGGACAAGAGCGGCGTCGAGG
Source organism: uncultured Collinsella sp. (assembly GCA_937997605.1). Taxonomy (GTDB): domain Bacteria; phylum Actinomycetota; class Coriobacteriia; order Coriobacteriales; family Coriobacteriaceae; genus Collinsella. The sequence continues at coordinate 769 of CALLFD010000376.1, forward strand.
TCTCGGGCCGCGGCATCCTGCACCTGTCTGTCCTGATGGAGTCCATGCGCCGCGAGGGCTTTGAGTTCCAGGTCGGTCGTCCCCGCGTTCTGTTTAAGAAGGACGAGAACGGCAACAAGATGGAGCCCGTCGAGCAGGCCGTCGTCGAGTGTCCGGACGAGTACTCGGGCAAGGTCGTTGAGGTCTTCGGCACCTCCGGCGGCATCATGACGAGCATGGATACCTCGGGCATCGTGACGCACCTCGAGTTTAAGATCCCGACCCGCGGCATCATGGGCCTTAAGAATCGCATCATGAACGTCACCCACGGCGAGGGCGTGTTCTACCACACCTTCCTGGAGTACGGTCCCTACGCCGGCGAGATCGGTAACCGTCAGAACGGCGCCATGATCTCCATGACCACCGAGAAGGCCGTTGCCTACGCTCTGGGTACGCTGCAGGAGCGCGGCCAGCTGTTTGTTGAGCCGGGCACCGAGTGCTACGAGGGCATGATCGTGGGCGAGCGCAGCAAGGCTGGCGACATGGTCGTCAACATCGCCCGTACCAAGAACCTGGGCAACCAGCGTTCCTCGACCTCCGATATCTCCGTCCAGCTGGTGCCGCCCCGCACCTTCTCGTTGGAGGAGGCGCTGGAGTACATCGCCGACGACGAGCTGGTCGAGATCACTCCCAAGAACATTCGCCTGCGCAAGCGTCTGCTCAACGCCACCGACCGCAAGAAGGCTGCCGTCCGCGCCGGCCAGGTCAACAAATAAGCGCTGAGCTTTATAGCGACTAACAAGAAAGGGCGTCGACCGCGATGGTCGGCGCCCTTTTTGGTGCAAGGGGATTAAGCTGGTCTGCATCGCCATAAAGGTGCCTGGCCCCTTTGTGGCGGTTGGCGGCTAAGCGGTGGGGAGTCCTGGCGTGTTAGCCGGCTGCTGCGGTTTGAGGTGGGCGTTGCGCCAGATGATTTGGATGATGTAGCCGAGCATAAAGACAAAGGCTACGCCGCTGATGAAATCGCCTACGAGGGGGATTGCCGTAAGCGCGCCCGCGGCGATGCCGCCCACGGCCGCCATGGCGTAACGGTTCTGGCTGTGTCCGACCATGCGGGCGATCGCACATCCCGCAAAGGCACTCGACACCAACGCGATGCCGATGACGCCGCACAAGAGGGCTCCGGCAAGCGACAGACCAGCGATAGAGATAATCAGCAGTAGGACGGCGGGGATGATAGCAATCGTGCTCAGAAGACCGCTCACCCACAGGGGCATGGGGCGCTGGTGGAGCATGCCGGCGGCACTGGCGGTCGCGCGGGGAAAGACGAGCTCGAGTAGCAGGGCGACAAAGCAGGTCGAGAGTGCCGCGGCGACGATACCGCCGATGACATCGTTAACGGTGGAAGTATCTTCGTTCTCGGTGCGGTCGATCTTGAGCGCGCCGACCTCGGCTCCCGCGGCACGCTCGGGGTCCTCGGAGACGTGCGCGTTCACGGTGCCGGTGATGTGGGCGTTCTTGCCCAGGATGAGCTTGTCGGCCCAAACCTCGACATCGCCCTCGACGGTGCCATCGATGGTCACCGTGTCGCCCGCAAGCGCTGCCGACTTGGTAGAGCCGCGCAGGGCAACCGTCTCGCCTATCGCGTAAAAACAGTTGGCGGTGCTGTCGGAATTGAGCACAACGTGCTGACCGACGACCGTGACGCTGCCATCAACCGTGGTCTTGGCAATGTCGATGGTGCGCGCCGCAAGACGAATGGCGCCGCCTACGGTGCAGTCGCGGATGGAGAGGCTCTCGCCTGCCGCAATTATGTCACGGTCGATGGAGGCGTCGTCCAAGTTGAGGGCCTGACCGGCCCAGTACAGGTCGCCTTCGATGCCGGACGGATTGGAGTCGCTGTCGGTTGCAAGCACGTTACCTGCGGTGTCCGTGCCGGCGAACGACACCGTGGGAAGTGCGGTGAGCGCCAGCGCGATGAGCGCGAATGCCATAAGCAGGCAGCGACGCATTTTGTGTGACGGCGCCGCCGCGGTTTGATTGAGAGCCATGGTTGATCCTTTTGTTAGGTGTTCGGCATATACCTAACAGGGTACCCAACGCGTGGGCGCTCTAAAAGAACCTCTCGGTTGCATTTCGAAGGGTCGTGCCGTGCTGTCTACTTTTTACGGTGCAAAAAGCGTGCGATGTCTTCTTCAGTGGGGCTTTTGATGTCAAAGCGCAGCGAGAGCCAGCGCAGACCCATGGTCACGACAACGCATACGACCAGCGCGGCGACATTGCTCATGATGCCGCTCATAACGAGACACACATAGCTTGTCGATCCGGCGATGGCGGCGATGGCATAAAAGTTAGTACGTTGGAAAATGCCCGGAACCACGCCCATAAAGCCGTCGCGCAACATGCCGCCGCCCACCGCGGTGAAAAAGCCCATCATGATGCACACCGCCGGCGCAAAGCCGTAGACCAGCGCCTTGTCTGCTCCAGTGGCGGCGTAGATGCCGACCGAGATGATGTCGAGCAGGGGAATGAGTTTTTCGGGTTTGTCGACGATTGCCGGGAAAATATAGATGATGGCCGCCGTGGCAATGGAAAGCGGGAGTGCCATCGGCTGGTTGAGGATGTAGACGTTGCCCACCTGCAGCGTCATGTCGCGCAAGAGACCGCCGCCCAGACCGCAGACCACCGCGAGCGCGACCGCGCCCACCAGGTCGAGCTTGTGCTCGCGCGCAACCAGCACACCCGAGATTGAAGCCGCGACGACGGCGAACATTTCGAGCCAAAACGGGATGGCGACCATGGCATCCGAGGCGTGTGCAGTAACGATCATAGCGGCGGCAACGGGCAAGATGGGGTCCTTTGGATTGTGGGTTTAGACAATGCCCGTACATAGTACATGTTCGGCGCCGATTGCGACCCTATTGCTCGGCAAACGGTCGGGACTGGATGCTGACATGGCATTGCTGGAATGCCAGGGATCCAAAACATGTACGTCACCCTCCAAAAACGGCATTTTTCGACATCTTTGGAGGCGGACGTACATGTTTGGATTGAGCTCACAGCATGAGTGAGTTGATTTACTCACATCCGGTATATTTCCCCACTTCAACGGACATAAGAGTTGGATACCGGCTCAGAGCGAGAGGCCCTCAATGGATACCCCTGTTCTCATTTCGCATAAAACCGCATGGCTTGTCCATCATGCACCCCAGAATTTGGTTCAGTCTCTTGCGCGGCACGACTACCAGATAGGCGCACAAGGCATCTCCACCCAGCAACGTGTTGCACGCATACGACAGGCTCTTACCGACTGCGGCATTCCGTTCGATATGCTTAAGACTATCGATATCGCGGTTGTATTCGAATTCGAGCGAATTCGTACCAAAGGCGTCGTTTGTCACATTCTTGGACAAAATCTTCCCTACGAGCATATTAACGAGTTGACGCCCGGAATCTTCATCACCGACGAAGCCTTCACCTTTGTGCTCGCTGCCGAGTGGATGGATAGGATCGAATATCTCGAATATGGCTATGAAGTTTGCGGCGATTATCGCATGAGGCTCAATCCCGCCGACCCTTATACCGGGCAACCAGCCACTACCTCCAAGGATGAAATAACCAAACTGCTCGATCGGCACCCCGGCAAACCCGGTGCCACACGTGCACGGCTCGCGCTCAGGCACATCTACGATCACTCGGCCTCGCCTATGGAGACCGCTTCGGCAATCGCCCTCTCGCTCCCAACAAGCGAAGGCGGCGTTGGTATCCGAGGTATCGAACTCAACAAACCGCTCGAGATCCCTCAACGTCTCTGGCATTGCACAAAAGCCCGAACACTCAAAATCGATGCCCTCATTACCTATAAGCGCAGGGAGCTCGGTATCGAATATAAGGGCGGTTTTCACGATGAGTTCGAGCGCAAGGGGGCAGATGCGGAACGAGAGGCCGTTCTCTCCCAAATGGGATATCGAATCGTTACGCTCACTTCGGCTCAGTTCGGCAGCCAGCTCGCCTTTCACCGCGCCATGAACAACATTCGCGAAGCACTCGGCATGCCTCGATGCACCGATACCGAGTACCAACGAAAGCAAAATGAACTGCGCAAGGCATTTATCCGCAACTGGAAGAGCGTACAAGGCGAAGAGACGCTTATCGAGTAGCGTCGCTCCCACGAGCCCGATCCAAACGTGTACGTCAGCCTTCAAAGATGTCGAAAAATGTCGGTTTTGGAGGGTGACGTACATGTTTGGGGAAGCGTGGGATCGAGACGTATTTCGATAACAAAAAAGCCCCATTGCTGGGGCTCATACCATCTAATGGCGGAGGAGGAGGGATTCGAACCCTCGTGACCTTATACAGGCCAAACGGTTTTCGAGACCGCCGCATTCAACCACTCTGCCACCCCTCCGCGTGGGGTAAAAACAAAGCAGGCTCGAAGGCCTGCTTTGGAATTAACTGGCGGAGAGTCAGGGATTTGAACCCTGGAGACGCTTTTGACGCCTACACGATTTCCAATCGTGCTCCTTCGGCCACTCGGACAACTCTCCGTTAAATGCGAAAGTCAGTATACACGAGGAATCGCAAAGTGCAAACAGAAAAGTTGGCATTTTTTAAAACGCTCGGCCGCGCTTGGCGTTGCAGCGGGGTTTGAGGTGCCAAAAAACGGCTTCCGACCAGCGTGGTTGATCAACTCAATTGTTCAAAAGGGGTATTCATAAGCGACTTGGCAATGAATTTAAAAATCTTTGGGTGGTGCTGTGGACCACTGGTATGCATTTCGCGACCACAGCCTTGTGCCCGTTGGCCTGCGATTTGCCGCGACTTGTCCCCGCGGCACCGTATCTTGTCCACAAATCCGTCAAGCATTTGGTCGGCATTTGGTTGGAATGCGCATGAAACACCGTGCGAGTATGGGCATATGTGGAGGTCATGAGGTTGTAGCTGCATATTCTTGCAGCCTAGGAGGTTGAAAGATATTATTACCAAGTCTTTTCCTGCTTCAGGCGCACCTTCACGACCTGAAGCCACATTTGCCCAGAGGAGGTGACAATATGAAGGCTTATGAACTGCTGTTCTTTGTTGACCCGTCGCTCGACCCCGAGACTCGTCTCGCTGTCATGAAGCGTATCGATACCACGATCGCTGAGGGCGCTGGCAAGGTCGACTCCGTTGACGAGTGGGGCAAGCGCAAGCTCGCCTACGAGATCAACGACCTCACCGATGGTGACTACACCCTCATCAACTTCCACGCAGATCCTACCCAGATCGCCGAGCTTGATCGCGTCCTGCGCATCACCGACGCTGTGGTCCGCCACATGATCGTCCGTCGCGACGACCAGGAGTAAGACTGTCGTTTTGGACTGGGCTTGTGCCCCAAGAGGAAGTAGTGAGTTATGAGCATCAATCGAGTGAACATCACCGGTAACCTCACCCGCGATCCCGAGCTGCGCGCCACCGCCGGCGGAACCCAGGTTCTGTCCTTTGGCGTCGCCGTGAACGATCGTCGCCGCAACGCGCAGACTGGCGAGTGGGAGGACTATCCCAACTTTGTCGACTGCACCATGTTCGGCACCCGCGCCGAGGCCGTGAGCCGTTTCCTGGCAAAGGGAAACAAGGTCGCGATCGAGGGCAAGCTGCGCTACAGCTCTTGGGAGCGCGACGGCCAGCGCCGGAGCAAGCTTGAGGTCATCGTCGATGAGATCGAGTTTATGAGCTCCCGTGGTGGCCAGAGTGGCTACGATCAGGGCGGTTACGCCCCCGCAGCTCCCGCGCCCGCAGCACGTCCTGCCGCACCGGTGGCCACGCCGCCCGCGGTCGACGTCTACGATGAGGACATCCCGTTCTAAGGGTTGTTCGCCTGTTTTTGAGTGAGAGGCGGCTTCGGTTCGCCGAAGTTGCCAAACGAAAGGTATTTTGACATGGCTAATGATTTTTCTGCACGTCAGCCGCGTCGTAAGTACTGCCAGTTCTGCAAGGAGAACACTGAGTTCATCGACTATAAGGACACTCAGCTTCTCCGTAAGTACATGACCGACCGTGGCAAGATCAAGCCCCGTCGCGTCACTGGCGCTTGCACGCAGCATCAGCATGACATCGCCAACGCCATCAAGCGCGCCCGCGAGATGGCTCTCCTGCCGTACACCGTCCCCGTGGTTTCCTCTCGTGGCAACCGCGACCGCGGCTAAGAAGGGAGACGCATCATGAAGGTTATTCTTCTCGATGAGATCAAGGGCAAGGGCGGCGAGGGTGACGTCGTAGAGGTCGCTCAGGGTTACGCTGAGAACTTCCTGTTCCCCAAGAAGCTCGCTGTTGCCGCCACCAAGGGCAACCTCAAGCAGCTTGACGAGCGTCGCAACAACATCGCCAAGCGCGAGGCCGTCCGTCTGGCTACCGCCAACGAGACCAAGGCTGCCTTCGAGGGCAAGACGGTCACCGTTGACGTTAAGGTCGGCGACGAGGGCATCCTCTTTGGCTCCGTTACCGCCGCTATGATCGCTGACGCCATCAAGGCTCAGCTCGGTATGGACATCGACCGCAAGCGCGTCGAGCTCGGTAAGCCCATCAAGGTTGCCGGTGCCCACACCGTTGCCATCTCGCTGTACCGCGAGATCAAGGCCGAGGTTGTCGTTCTCGTCGGCGTTACCGCCGAGGAGCTCGCTAGCGAGGCTGAGGTCGAGGAGGCCGCTGAGGTCGCCGAGGCCGAGACCGCCGAGGTCGAGACTGAGGCTGCTGCCGAGTAGCATTTGCTGCAACGCAACAATCTTGTTCTAAGAAGGGCGCTCTGGGAAACCAGGGCGCCCTTTTATTTTTTTGCGCTGAGTGAGTGTCATGGTGAACGCTGCGTCGAAGTCCTATATACAGGACCGTTCATCCGCTTGGTTCGGTGATGATTGGCGGCGCGCGGCGTGTTTTGGGACCGTGGCTGATACTATGGATGCTCGCAAGCGATATGAATGAGGACGCTCATGGCATACGACGATAGGGAGACCGGGCTGACGGTTGAGGACCGCGGCTCAAAGTTGGGTCTTCCCCAAAACCAAGATGCAGAGGCCAACGTACTGGCCGCTATGCTGCTATCGCCCGAGGTGGTCGAAGAGGCCCAGGTCGAGCTGCAGCCCGATGATTTCTACCGGCCCATTCATAAGACCATCTACACCGCGATGGTCGATATGTACAACAGCCGCATTCCCATCGACTCCATCTCGCTGATCGATTACCTGCGAAGCATCAACAAGCTCGATGCCGTGGGCGGCGAGGCCTACATTTTGGAGCTGATGGGTCAGACTCTGTCGCTCGTGAACTGGCAGCACCATGCCGCCATCGTTCGTCGCGATTCGATGCTGCGCGAGCTGATCGGCGCCACCAACGAGATCAACGCGCTGGCATATAACGCCCCCACCGACACCAAAGAGGTCGTGGAGCTAGCCGAGAGCAAGCTGCTCAAGGTCACGGCACGCGAGGTCAAGTCGAGCTACAAGACGCTGACCGAGTTTATGGTTGAGGCCTATAACGAGGCCGAGGAAGTGTGTCAGGCCGGTGGTCAGGCTGCGGGCGTGCCCACGGGCTTCCCGTCACTCGACCGCATGCTCATGGGCTTCCGCGAGGGCCAGCTCATCATTATCGGCGCCCGCCCTGCTGTGGGTAAGACGTCGTTCGCCCTGAATCTGGCGCTCAACGCTGCCGCTGCCGGTTATACCGTCGGCTTCTTCTCGTTGGAGATGTCGGGCAAAGAAATTGCCCAGCGTCTGATTTGCGCCTACGCCATGATCTCGATCAGTGACTTCCGCATGGGCCGCATTAGCCCCGAGCAGTGGGCCAATATCAACGAGGCCACGCAGACCTTGTCCAAGCTCGATATTCTGATTGACGATACGCCCGGCACCACAGTGACCGAGATTCGCGCCAAGAGCCGCCGTATGCTCCATAACAAGGAGAAGGCAATTATCATCCTGGACTACCTGCAGCTGGTGAGTCCTCCGCCGGGACGCCGCTCCGAGAGCCGTACCGTCGAGGTCTCGGAGATGTCGCGTGGTTTGAAGATCATGGCCAAGGAGCTCAAGATCCCACTCATCGCGCTGTCGCAGCTCTCACGTCAGGTCGAATCCCGTACCGGCAAGCGCCCGCAGCTTTCCGACCTTCGTGAATCGGGCTCCATCGAGCAGGACGCCGATATCGTTATGTTCTTGGACCGTTCCGCCGACGAGGCCGAGGCCTCGCGCGACGATCGACCCGACGAGGGCGTTACGCGTATCGTCGTGGCCAAGAACCGTTCGGGCCCGATCGGCGACGTCGACCTGATGTTCCTGCCGGCATCCACCAAGTTCTATGAGCTTGATGGGGCGCATGCCGAGGAGTAGGACAGGCGCCCGTTGCACGGGTATACTGGGAATGTTTTGTGCTTCTGCGTGCCGGCGTGGTGCGTAGACAGTCCATGAATGTAAGGAGTAAACATGCCGTCAACCGTTTTGGTCGGTGCCCAGTGGGGCGATGAGGGCAAGGGTAAGATTTGCGATCTGGTCGCCGGCGACTTCGATGCCGTCGTGCGCTACTCGGGCGGCAACAACGCCGGTCACACCATCGTCGTCAACGGCAAGAAGTACGGCCTGCACCAGGTGCCCTCCGGCATCATGTATTCCGACCACGTGTCGGTGATCGGTAACGGCTGCGTCGTCAACCCCAAGGTTGTCCTTGAGGAGATCGACATGTTCGAGGCCGACGGCATCACCACCAAGAACCTCAAGATTAGCGGAAACGCGCATGTCATCATGCCGTACCACATTGATCTGGATGGCGCCTTTGAGCAGAAGCTCGGCAAGAAGAACATCGGTACCACCAAGCGCGGTATCGGTCCGTGCTATCAGGACAAGATGGCCCGCATTGGTCTGCGCATGCAGGACATGCTGGACGAAACGCTGTTCCGCGACAAGCTGGAGACCGCTCTCGCCCGCGTGAACCCCGAGCTCGAGCTCATCTACAATCTGCCCACCTACACCGTGGACCAGATTTGCGACGAGTACCTGCCGATGGCCGAGCGCCTGCGTCCCTACATCACCGAGACGAGTCTGCTGCTCAACAACATGATCGATGAGGGCAAGAACCTGCTGTTTGAGGGCGCCCAGGCGACGCTACTCGACATCGATCACGGCACCTATCCGTACGTGACGTCTTCCAACTGCACCGCCGGCGGCGCCATCACCGGCTCCGGCGTGGGCATGAAGAACGTCGACCGCGTGCTGGGCGTCATGAAGGCCTATATCACCCGCGTCGGTTCGGGCCCCATGCCCACCGAGCTTTCCTATGAGTCCGAGGCCGGCCACACGCTGACCGAGGAGGGCTATGAGTACGGCGTGACCACCGGTCGTCGTCGTCGTTGCGGCTGGTTTGACGGCCCTATCGCCAACTATGCTTCGCGCGTCAACGGCCTCACCGACATCGCCGTGACCAAGCTCGACGTGCTTTCGGCCTTCGACACCATCAAGGTGTGCGTGGCCTACGACGTCGATGGCGAGCGCTACACCAGCGTGCCCGAGCATCAGGTGCGCTTTGAGCATGCCAAGCCCATCTACGAGGAGCTCCCTGGCTGGAAGTGCGACATCACCGGTTGCCGCAGCTTTGACGAGCTGCCGCAGGAGGCTCAGGACTACGTGGCGTTTATCGAGGATCTGGCACACACCCGCGTGACGTTCATTGGCGTTGGCGCTGGTCGCGAGCAGATCATCAACCGATTCTGGAAGTAATCGGGACTATTTGGTTATTGCGATATACCCCTTTGCAGCCCGGACGGGCGGCCGAGGGGTATATTTGCTTGCAAAGGGCTCGCGCGGAGCGGGCCGTTCATCCATAGAGGAGGCACCCTTGAAGGCGGACACTCAAACCATCGACATCCTGTTGTTGGGCAGCGGCGGCCGTGAGCATGCTTTGGCAGCTAAGCTCGCAGCATCACCGCGCGCCGGCAAGCTCTACATTGCGCCGGGTAACGGCGGCACCGCGAGCTGTGGCGAGAACGTTGTTCTCGACGACTGCGATCCTGCAGCCGTGGCGGCGTTTGCGCAGAGCCACGGATGCGGACTCGTGGTAATTGGCCCCGAGGCTCCGCTCGTGGCGGGCGTGGCCGACGCCGTGCGCGCGGCGGGTATTCCCTGCTTTGGCCCGGGTGCCGAGGGCGCCCAGATGGAGGGCTCCAAGCTGTTCTCCAAGCAGCTCATGGAGCGCGCCGGTATCCCGACGGCAGCCTACGGCTCGTTTACCGACGAGGCTTCGGCTCTCGCCTACGTGCGCGAGCAGGGCGCCCCGCTGGTCGTCAAGGCCGACGGCCTTGCCGCGGGCAAGGGCGTTATCGTGGCGACCGAACTTGAGCAGGCCGAGGAGGCCGTGCGCGAGTGCTTTGGCGGCACCTTTGGCGATGCCGGCAACACCGTGGTTATCGAGGAGATGCTCGTTGGTCCCGAGTGCTCGCTGCTGGCCTTTACCGACGGCAAGACCGTGCGCCCCATGGCTACCTCGCAGGACCACAAGCGCGCGCTCGAGGGCGACAAGGGCCCCAACACCGGCGGCATGGGCGTCTACAGCCCGGTGCCCATCGTGACCGACGAGGAGCACGCCACGATGGTGAAGGTCATGGAGCAGACCGTTGCCGAGCTTGCTGCCGAGGGCATCGACTACCGCGGCTGCCTGTACGGCGGCTTTATGCTCACCCCCGCCGGCCCCAAGGTACTGGAGTTCAACGCCCGCTTTGGTGATCCCGAGACTCAGGTCGTGCTGCCGCGCCTTAAGAACGACCTGGTCGAGGTCATGCTGGCTTGTGCCAACTGCGAGCTCGACCAGATTGAACTCGACTGGCGCGACGAGTGGGCCGTGGCCGTTGTCCTGACGAGCGCGGGCTACCCCGGCAGCTACGAGAAAGGCAAGGTCATCACCGGTATTGAGGATGCCGAGGCCATGGAGAACGTGACCGTGTACCACGCGGGCACTGCTGTGGTGGACGGCCAGCTCGTGACCAATGGTGGTCGCGTGCTTGCCGTGACCGCTCTGGGCGACACGTTCGAGAACGCTCGCAACCTTGCCTACGAGGCCTGCGAGAAGATTGATTTTGAAGGCAAGACCCTGCGCCACGACATCGGCCTGCGCGCGCTGCGCGGCCGCGACGCCTGGGATGCCTAAAATCCGAGAGGAATGAGACGGATGGACGAGAAGAACGAAGAACTCGTGGACGCGCAGATCGTCGAGGAGGACAGCCGCATGTATGGGCACGCCGAGGGCGAGCCTGGTGGCGAGGTCGCTGACGAGCCGGCGCTGGTGCTGGGCGACGACGACCCACACGATGCCGAGCTGCACGAGAAGATTCTTTCGGAGGAGTGCGCCTGGAAGGGCAAGATCCTCGACGTCCACCGTCTTGAGGTTGAGCTGCCCAACGGTCACCGCAGCGCCCGCGATATCGTTCGCCATCCGGGTGCGGCGGCCGTTGTGGCGCTGACCGAGAGCGGCAAGATCGTACTGGTGCGTCAGTACCGCACCGCCATCGACCGCGTGACGGTCGAGATTCCCGCCGGCAAGCTTGACCCGGGCGAGGACCCGCTCGATTGCGCCAAGCGCGAACTGCATGAGGAGACGGGCTTTAGGGCTGGTCGTATTCGCTTTTTGACGTCGATTGTCACGTCCTGCGGTTTTTGCGATGAGATCATCCACATCTACTTGGCTACCAAGCTCGAGTTTGATGCGCCCAACCCCGATGATGACGAGTTTGTCAACGTGGACCTGGTGCCGCTGCACGAGCTGATCGACGCCGTACTCGACGGCAAGATCGAAGACGCCAAGACCGTCGTAGGCGCCTTGGCCTGCGATAGCATCGCGCATCGCCTTGGGGGCGCGGAGCTTTAACGAGCGGGGATGATCCCGCAGGTTTGTGTAAGTCAGCGAAAGTGCTCCATTTGAGACAAGGTGGCCTAAAAGAGGAGGGAAGCGTATGGATATACGCGACCGACGATTGAAGGCCAGATTGTCCAAATGGGGCACTTGCAGCGTCGAGACGAAACGCGGTTTGGTAAAACCGCGTAAGGTGATTATGTTTAAGAGGTTTCTTTCGTATTACGAGCCCCAGATGGGGCTTTTTGTTGCTGATACTGTTTGTGCTCTGGTGC
>CALLFD010000377.1 GCA_937997605.1 uncultured Collinsella sp.
AAACGCCCGCAACGCAGAGCTCGTCGAGTTCGCACGCTCGCATGGTATCGAGGTCATGCAAGCGTGCGAAGGCGCATCGGAGGATTCCCAATTGGATACGCCTAGGCGCGGTCCAAGAAATCGTCCGCACACCCTTTAGGTTTTTAAAAGACCTATTCAGTCCCTATTTCACCGCAACTCAGGGGAGGTAAGGGCATGTGCTATTCGAAACGAGATTCCAAACTCGAAAGGCCGCTCAACGTCAGATTATTAGCAACCTCCGAGACGCGCTCGATAGGAACCGAGCCGTCAGACAGTGCCCACGTGCGATAGATACCGATAATGCCCGACAGCAAAAACGCCAGATAGTAGTCGAACATCTCGTCCTTGAGACCTTGGGGCAGCAGATCGCGCTCGGCAATCTCGTGTTCGAGCGGCGCACGAAGACGAGCCATGAAATCATCGAGCGGAATATTCTCGATCAGCTGACGATTGAGCACCAAGTTGTTGCACAGTGCCTCGTTAACGGTTTTAAAGAAGGTCGCCGCCGCGCCAAGAGCGCGCTCGTTGGTGTCACCGTCCATGGAGGCAAGCGTTTTCTCGACCGAGTCGACAATCATCTCCACCACATCGACGGCAATGGCATCGAGCAGGCCGTCAACCGTACCAAAGTGAACGTAAAAGGTCTTGCGGTCAACATTGGCCTCGCGCGCGATGGCACTCACCGTAATGTCTGCCAGCGGCTTTTCCATGAGCAGGCGCTCGAAAGCCGAAAGGATGGCATTCCGGCTGCGAACGATGCGGCGGTCAAGACGCGGTTTGCTGGTTGCCATGGGCGTGTCCCTTCGATATGCGAGCATTCATCAACAGATGAGAGATAATCTACGTAAGAGGATTATCCCCCATACAGCACAAATATGCCCCGCATCATGAAGAACGCACGACTGCCCTACTGCGACTTAGGGTGCTTCTTCTTATTGAGTGCCGACGGAGATACGCGAATACCATCGCCTGTCTGGCGCACATAGGCTTTATGAGCCGGGTTAGCGGTCCCAGAAGCCTTCTGAGCGTGCTTCTTGGGATCAACGGTAACGGCATTCGTGGGGTGCGGCTTCGCGGCCACAGAGGGCATCTGAGGCGTGCGGCCGAGCTTGCGCATCACGCGATCCCAGCGCGCATGGATGCTCTCGTTGTGGGCGCTCTTAAGTCCCAGCAGGGGCGCAGCCAAAATGGTCGGCGCAATAAACGTAATGAGGCGCCACAGCAGATAGCCGGCGGTCGAAGCCGACCCAAAGAAATGACCCAAGAACAATGCAAAGCCGCCCTCAGCGCCACCAGTTCCACCGGGCAAGGGAACCGCAGAGCTCAGCAGCTGGACAAAGGCGCTCGCAGCCATGACCGAGAAAAAGTCGACCTCGTGGTGGCCAAAGGCAAGCATCAGGAAATACGGAACCAGATAGAAAAACGCGAGCTGCAGCATGGTGATAAACACGGTGAGCAGCATGGAAGAAAAATGTCCGGCAGAAAGCTTGAACTTCTCGGAGAAGGAGTAGATCTCGCCATCGACAAACGTGCGCCATCCCTCGATCTTAGTGGCCGAAACACCAATGCGCTCGAGCCAATTGATGATGCAGTGGGCGACGCGCGTGACGGTCTTAGGCATGAGTGCGACGGCGAAGATGCCCAGCAAGATGCAGCAGTGCCCACCAAAGCTAAAGACGCACAACAGCGTCATGTCGCCATAGCGCTCGGCAAAAAACGGCATGCGAGCAAGCAGTAGGATAGCGCCCCAGGCAACGAGGCCAAACTGATACACGATAAAGCGCGTGAATTGCGTGGCTCCGGCTTCGCCGACATTTTGGCCCGCTTTGGTCAGGCGGTAGATCTGGGC
>CALLFD010000378.1 GCA_937997605.1 uncultured Collinsella sp.
TCCTTTCCAACGACGCAACCGACAAGACCGCCGCAGACGTCACCTTCGACCAGCTAGCGGCACATATCGAGCACTGGCTCGACCTGGGCGGCGAGGACGTCATCGCACTCGGCGGCGACTGGGACGGTGCCACGGTGCCCGCTTTCCTCTCCGATGCCAGCAAGATGCCCGAGTTCCAGAACATGCTTTCCAAGCATTTTGGCAAGACCGTGATGCAAAAGCTCTGCAGCGACAACGCGCTTGCCTTCTTTGAGCGTTATTAATTTCACATCCCTTGAGCAGGTCGGCATGCCGAACGGTTGACATGCCGGCCCGTCCCCAATCTGAAGGACCGCTTTTGACGCAGCAGTTTACGATTTCCGTATCCCGACCGCATGGGACGCCCATCCCCGTCGTCGTTACCAAAAAGCGCGTCAAGAACTTCAACCTACGCGTCACATCGAGCGGTGAGGTCCACGCCAGCGCACCGCTCGGCGCCAGTCGCGAGCGCATCGAAGCGTTTGTGAAGCGCAACAGCGCCTGGATTATCAGCCGGCTTGCCCAGCGCGAGCAACGTCAGGCGACGGCACGAGAGCCGCTCAGCCCCTCGTCCATCATTGCGCTTTGGGGCAAGCCCATCACGGTACAGGACGCACTCGATCACAACTTTGCATCACCCGCACCGCGGCCCAAGCAGGCCACCTTCGCAAGTTTTATGGGTGCCGACGAGCCAGACGAACGTCCGCAGGCCAAGTGGAATGCGACCCTCGACGGCTTAACGCCCAGTGAGATCCAAGCCCATATTGACCAGCTCTATACGTCCGAAGTCACATCGGCGCTGCGTGATATGGTGCACGCATACGAAATCGCAATGGGTGTCGCCGTTTCCCGCGTTTCCGTGCGCAGCATGAAAACGCGCTGGGGATCATGCACGCCCAAAACCGGCGCCATTCGCATCGCACGAGAACTTGCCGCCTACCCCGTCGAGTGCCTTGACATGGTTGTCGCCCACGAGCTCGTCCACCTGCTCGAGCCGAGCCACAATCATCGGTTTCACGCGCTGCTCGACACGTACTGCCCCAACAACAGGGCTCTGTCGCAGCGGCTCAAGCAGCCACCCATAGAGACGTATTAGAACCGGTTAGCGCACACGCTCGATCTCGACGCCACAGCTTGCCAAGGGCAGGCCAACAGGCGCCCACGGCTTATCGAGCTTGATGCGCACACCAAGCAGCGAGGGATAACGGCGCAGCAGCATCTGGGCCGTACCTTCAGCTGCCGCCTCGATGAGCTTAAACGTATGCTCGCGCAGATAGCCATCGACATCGTGGCACACCGAGCCGTAGTCAATCGAGGCGTCCAAGTTATCGTGCTCTCCCGCTGCACGCAGGTCAGCATAGAGTACCAAGGACACGATGAATTTCTGGCCCAGCGCGTTCTCTTCGGGATACACGCCGTGGTTAGCAAAAACCTCAAGACCTTCAACGGTGATGCGGTCGGCATGGCGCAGATCGTCATAGTTCACGTGGGGCACCGCCGTTGCGGTGGATATTTCGCCCCTTCCACGGCGGGCGAGCTCGGCGCCTT
>CALLFD010000379.1 GCA_937997605.1 uncultured Collinsella sp.
GCCTTCTACGAGCGCAACCTAACCATCAACGGCGCCGAAAGCGTGGAGCTCTAAACCTGCCAAAAAGGGACAGGTTTACTTTGGCAGGTTTTATCTGGGCAAATGCCGCAACACCAACGGCAAGGCGGAACTGCTAAGGCTTGCAGATGAAGCCGACACCAGCGAAACGCCGCAGGCAGAGCGCACGCCAGCGAGAGCCCGCCGTTTGAGCCAAGGTGCCGTGAAATGAAAAGGCGCTGACCTTCTGGTCGCGCCTTTGAAATTGAACGGCAGATTGGCCAAACGGCGGGCTCGCAGCGTCGGCTCATTACGCCGTTTGTAAAACGGCGTAATTCTTAGTGTTCGATCCAGCAGCGGAGCGTCTCGCCGGCCTGCAGGTGACGCAGATTCTCCGCGGCGATGTCGACGACGTTGTTGAGCGTGGTGGCCAGGTGGAACCAGCCGGAGACGTGCGGCGTGATGAGCATGTTGGGCGCATCCCACAAGGGGCTTGTCTCAGGTAGCGGTTCGGGATCGGTGACGTCGACCGCGGCGCCGGCGAGATGTCCCGACTCCAGAGCGGCAACCAAATCGTCGGCAACCACAAGATCGCCGCGGCCGCCGTTGGCAAAGAAGGCGCCCGGCTTCATCGCGGCGAAGAACTCGGCGTTCGCCAGACCGCGGGTCTCGGGTGTGCTGGGCATAAAGGATGCGACGACGTCTGCCTCGGCCAGGCGCTCAGACAAGGCATCCATGCCGTCCATGTCCTCAAACACAATGGGGTAGACGAGCGGATGGCGCTTGATGCCACGGACGTGCGCTCCCATGCCGCGGCAGAGCGTGGCAAAGTGGCCGCCGATATCGCCCGCGCCCAGCACCAGCACGTTGGCATTTTTGAGCGAGGTGACCGGGCCCAAGTCCTCCCAGCGATGCTCGCGCTGCAAGTCGTGATAGCCAGGCAGACGCTTCATCATGGAAAGGACCATGGCAAACATGTGCTCGCTTACGGCCTGACCGTAGGCGCCGATCGAGCAAGACAGCTTGGCGTCAGCCGGCACGGTGCCGTCGGCAAGGTAGTCGTCATAGCCGGCGGTCTGCAATTGCAACAGCTGGAGATGCTCGCATGCCGTGAGCATGTCAGGGTCGATGTTGCCCAGGATCACGTCGGCATCGGCGACTTGCTCGCGCGTGGCGGCGTCGGCGCTCGTGTAGATAAAGTCCTCGCCCGGAGCGCTCGACTCAAGAATTGCGCGATGACGGTCGTTGACGGGTAGCAAAACCAGGATGTTCACAAGCAGTCCTCTCCGCTTGACCTACCAAAAAGGGACAGGTTTATTTTGGCAGGTTTTATTAGGCAAAACGTTCAAATAAAAACGCCGGATGCAAGACGAGCGTACCCGTCAGCATCCGGCGCATCTACAGCTACCAGCTCAGCAGCTCGTAGCCGTCCTCGGTCACCACGAGCTGAACCTCGCACTGGGCCGAATCGCTGCCGTCCTTGGTGCGCACGCACCAACCGTCACCCTTGCTAATCTTGATGTCGGGCGCTCCGGCATTGACCATGGGCTCGATGGTAAAAACCATGCCCGGGGCCATGATGGTGTCCACATCGGGCGCCTCGGTGGTAAAGCCCACAAACGGGTCCTCGTGGAACTCCTTACCGATGCCGTGTCCGCCGTACTCGCGCACCACGCTAAAGCCGGCGTCCTCGACGGTCTTTTGCACGGCCTCGGCCATAACGGACAACGGCAGCCATGGCTTGACGGCCGCCAGACCCGCCTCCACGCTGGCACGGGTGACGTCGACCAGGCGCTGGCGCTCGGCCGAGACCTCGCCGATGCAGAACATGCGGCTCGAGTCGCTAAAGTAGCCGTCTAGGATCGTGGAGCAGTCGACGTTGATGATGTCGCCCTCGTGCAGCACATCCGCATCGCAGGGGATACCGTGGCAGACGACGTCGTTGATCGAGGTGCACACGCTCTTGGGATAGCCCTCGTAGTTGAGATCGGCCGGCGTGCCACCGTGCTCGACGGTGTAGTCATAGATCATCTGGTCGATCTGGTTGGTGGTCATGCCTGCGGCGATATGCTCGCCCACATAATCGAGCACGCCCACGTTGATAGCCGCCGATCGCTTGATACCCTCGATATCGGCGGGCGTCTTGTAGAGCGTGCGGGGCAGGACCTCCCAGCCCTCTTCCCACAGACGCTCAAGGCGCTCATCAAAGGCGCTATGGCATTTCTTATATTTTTTGCCGCTGCCGCACCAGCAGGCGTCGTTGCGGCCAGGCACGGGTCCTTTGTCATACATGGCTAACTTCCTTTCATCCGCAGCTAGTATAGCCCACTCACGCGTCCATAAAAGTTGCGGTGATATAGTTCCGATTTAAGCGGTTTAACAGCATAAATAGGAACTATATCACCGCAACTGATGGAGCGGGGTGGTGGGCACTAGCTGCTGCGTGGTTTTGCTAGTAGCTCACCTGGCAGGGAATGCCGAGGGCTTGGACGCGCGCGGCAATGGCGTCGAGGACGTCGGGCGCCGCTTTGGCAAGGCCGGCGATTGGTGTCTCGCGCGCCACCGTGTAGATGGTCGCTTCTTGTGGGCGAATGCGCTCAAGCGCCGCGAGCCAGGGGGCAACGTACTCCTCGCCGGTGTTGTCGATGGGCTTGTCCAGATACTCACCGGTCAAAAAGATCGTCTGGATAATAACGTGACCGTCAAAGCTTGCGAACGTCTCAATCTGGTGCTCGACGTCGTAGGGGCCAACGGGCTGGTCGAGCAGCTGGATAAATGCCGGGTCGACCGTATCGAGCTTGAGGATGTTGTCGTCGACCATCATGAGCGCGTCGTGCACCTCGGGACGGTCGGCGCGCGTGCCGTTGGAAAGCACGGCGATCTTGGAGTTTGGGGCAAGCTCGTCGCGCAGCGCGACGGCGCCGGCGATGGCCTGCGGAAACTCCGGCGCGGCGGTGGGCTCGCCGTTGCCTGCGAAGGTGATCACATCGGGGAGCTCGCCCTCGGCTGCCATCTCGCGCAGCTTTGCCTCGAGCGCGTCGAGTACCACGGCAGCTGTGTTGTACGGCTCATGGCAGGGACGCTCGGCGTTGAGGCCGTTTTCGCAGTAAATGCAGTCGAACGTGCAGATTTTGCCGCTGGCCGGCATCATGTTGACGCCGAGCGAGAGACCAAGGCGACGGCTGCGAACGGGCCCAAAGATGGGGCTGGCATTCAAAAACGTAGACATAGGCATATGCTCCTCAAGACAATTGTGCCTAAGCATAGCATCGGCTCCAAAGCAAGGTGCGGGCTCTTGCTTTACAAGTTTCGTTTTTTCACGTCGCCCATGATGCTGTGCCATGAAAAGCCTCGGGTCGGGTACAGTTAATCTGTTAACAAGGCATAAGGCAATGCGGGTCCATCCAACCGTACTGACGTGCAACTGGATGGGCATTGATGATGGGGGCACAACATGGATTTTACGGTCGAGAATGCGGGCACCACGATTGCCTGTCGCGAATATGCCGGCCCGGATGTGTCGCCTGATGCTCCTGCTTTGGTGTGCGTGCACGGCGCTTGTGTCGACGGCACATTTTTCGACGGTATCGCTTGTGAGCTCAGCCGCAACTACCGCGTAATTGCCTACGACCGCCGCGGCTGCGGTGGCAGCAGCGATGCGGCAGACGGCAGCTATGATCTTGCCGCTCAGGCCGCCGACCTGCAAGCCGTGATCGAACACGTTGGCGCTCCGGCAAATGTGCTTGCGCATAGTGCCGGTACGTTGGTTGCGCTGGAGCTTCTTCGCACCGAACCCCATCTCGTCGCCCGTGCGATTCTGCATGAGCCGGCTGTGTCGGCCAAAGGTGTCGGTATGGGCGCAGCTCCGGTTTTGCTCGATATGATTGCGGCGGGAAAGGTTTCAAGGGCGCTCCGGCTTTTCTTGGGAGCCCTCGGCGACTTGGACCCCGAGGCTCCTGGGACGACCGAAGCGGAAGTCAAACATGCCCTGCGCAATGGTCGTTGCTTTATGGCCAATGAATATGGAACAAATATGACATATGCTCCCGACTGGGAGCGCGCCCGCGCGTCAAAGGCGGTGTCGGCCGTGTTTTTGGGCGAGCTTTCGGTCGATACGCCTCGCGAGGCTGGCACGCGAGCGGCTGCCGAATATCTCGATTGCCCCCTTGTGACGATCCCGGGTGCGCATAACGGTCTGCGCGATCGCCCCGTTACGGCGGCAAACGCCGTTTGCGATGTCTTGGAGCGTTAGCACGCTCGATGACCTGCGGGGAGAGGGGCTGTTAGCGTTTCGTCATTGTTAACGAATGCGCCCATAACCGCGCGCCCGCGGCTCCGTTACCGCCGTTTGCCAGGTCATAAAAATGTAACGATAATCGCGCGTTTGCCTTCAGCTGTTAGATGTTACCCTTGTACCAATTGATATGCACCGTTGCCGTGCGTAACGATAGGAAGGGCCCCATATGCTCAATAATCACGAGGTCAATCTAACCGACGAGGAGGCTGCCGCCGAGGTCGCCCGCGTCGCGAAGACCTACCCCGTGGTGCGTTTGCTGTCGGCCGATCAGATTAAGAGCGAGCCTAACTGCCTGCTCGCCGGCAATCGGTGCCCTTGTCTGCGCCAGTCGAGTCTTGAGGCCTTGGCAGGTTCCGATGATGTATCGGAGCAGCTGCTCAATGATGGTACCGAGTACCGCGCTCGCCTGCGCCCTCTGAAGGTCGAGGGCGAGCCTCACGTCCTGCTGATGGTGCGTCCGATCGATGAGCAAGAGGCTGCAGAAGAGGACCTCGTCTACACTGACGTGCTGACGAGTGTGCGCAATCGCCGATATTACGAGGAAAAGCTCCGTAGCGCCCGCATGAATGCCGGCGTTGCGGTGATCGACCTTGATGATTTTAGGGTCTTCAACGATACGTGTGGCCGTCATGCCGGCGACCTTGCGCTCGGTGCTGTGGCGACAGCCATACGCAGCGGAATTCGTTCGACTGACGAGCTTGTACGCTATGGCTGCGACAAGTTTGTGGTCGTCATGCCCGATATTCCCTCCGATGACTTCACCCGTCGCCTGCACCAGGTGTCCGATGCCGTTCATGCCACGATTGTTCCGGGCCATGAGTACGTGAGCTTGACGGCATGTATTGGTGGCGTTCGCATTCATGGCGAGACGGTCGATGGGGGAGTTGGCCGCGCTGTCCAGTTATTGAGCCGCGCTAAGGCAAAAGCCGGTACGGTCGTGACCGACGCCGATTCCATCGAAGCCTTCCAAAGCGAAAAGCCTTTGGTGCTTATTGTCGATGACTCCGACATGAACCGAGCCATTCTCAACGAGATGCTCAAGGACGAGTATTGCATCCTCGAGGCCGGCAACGGTCGTACGGCGCTCGACATGGTCGACCGCTATGGCGATGAGTTGTCGCTCGTGCTGCTGGATATTGTCATGCCGGGCATAAGCGGCTTTGAGGTGCTGGCCGATCTGTCGCGCCGATCGGGTATCGACAATCTGCCTTTCATCATGATTTCGAGCGAAGATTCCGATGATATGGTTTTGCGCGCGTACGAGCTGGGCGCCTCGGACTATATCAACCGCCCGTTTGACTCCCGTGTCGTGCGCCGCCGTGTAAGCAACACCATCCGCCTATACGCCAAGCAGCGCCGCCTGACGAGCCTGCTGTCCCAGCAGTACAACGAGCGCGTCAAGAACAGTCGCATGCTCATCGACATCATGGCCGGCGTCATGGAGCTTCGCAATGGCGAGAGCGGCAGGCACGTTACGAACATCGAGAAGCTGACCGAGCTGCTGCTTGGCTGTCTGGTCCAGCGTAGCGGCACGATCTCCCTCGACAATGAGGAACGCTCCACGATTGCCTTGGCTTCGGCGCTGCACGATATCGGCAAGATGTCGATTGACGATGCGATTCTCAACAAACCCGGGCGCCTTACGCCCGAGGAGTTCGAGATTATGAAGACGCATACCACGATGCGCGCCGACATGTTGCTTGAGCTGGGCCGCCATCACGTCGGCAATGCGCTTATGGAATATGCGTACCAGATTGCGCGTTGGCATCACGAGCGCTGGGACGGCAAGGGCTATCCCGATGGCCTTAAGGGCGACGAGATTCCCATTGCCGCGCAGGTGGTCTCGGTGGCCGACGTGTATGATGCGCTGACGAGCGTGCGCGTGTACAAGGACGCTATCCCGCACAAGGAGGCGATCCAGATGATCCTGGACGGTAAGTGCGGCACCTTTAACCCGCTGTTGCTCGACTGCCTGCTCGAGGTGCAAGACCGTATTGCCGAGACGTTGGCACGCCCCGCCGACGTTGTCGCGTTTCCCACGATTTAGTTTGAACAAAGGAGTTTTTAATCCATGATTTCCATGCGTGAGGCGTATGAGAAGATCGGCGCTAATTATGATGACGCGTGCGCTCGGCTGATGGGCGAGGAAATGCTTGCCCGCTTTGCCCTCAAGTTTTTGGATGACGAGAGCATGGACAAGCTGGAGGCCGCCATGGCGGCAGGAGACGCCGAAGGTGCGTTTATGGCAGCGCACACGCTCAAGGGCGTGAGCCAGAACCTGGGATTCGATAATCTGTACGAGCCGGCGGTCGTGGTGACCGAAGCGCTGCGCGGTGCCGATGCCGTTGACGGCGCCCGCGAGGGGATGCATGCGCTGCAGCAGCAATATGCGGCGACGATGTCGGCCCTGCGCGAAGCGGCCGAATAAGAGCTTGCGAGCCTTGGGTTGCGTGCCGGCCACATATAGGTAAAAGGGCGCCCCGCCGGACCATGTGGCCGGCGGGGCGCCCTTTTGTGTTGTGCTGTCCGTGAACTAGCGGGCCTGCTTAACCTTTGCCGCTGCCTCGACAAACGACTTCCACAGGTTAAAGTCGGTCTCGAGCGTCTGCCAGGTGTACTCGGGATGCCATTGCACGCCCAGGCAGAAAGGCTGGCCTTCGACTTCGATGCACTCGGGAACGCCATCGGTTGCCTTGGCGACCAAGCGCGTGCTTTTACCCAGACGGTCGACGCAGCAGTGATGTGCCGAGTTGGTCTGGATCAGTCTGTGCCCGCCAACCGCGCGCTCCAGCAGCGAGCCCGGCACGACCTCGACGGGGTGCACGGGATCGTTGAGCACGTGGGTATGGCGCCACTGCGTGCGGCCCTCGCGCGCACCCAGGCTCGGCACGTCCATGCACAGGGTGCCGCCGGTGGCGACATTGAGCAGCTGCGTGCCTCGGCAGGTGGTAAAGAGCGGCTTCTTGGCGCGAAGCACCTCGTTAACCAGCTTAAACTCAAAACGGTCGCGAATCTCGCAGCACAGCGTGGGGTCGTAAGGACGCTCGTCGCGCCAGCGTTTGGGGTTGACGTCCGGGCCGCCGGGAATGGCGATGCCGTCGGCGATATCGACGTAATGACGGATAACCTCAATGTCCTCGGTGATGGACATCTGCAGCGGCAGGCCGCCGGCGGCAAGGATGGCATCGACAAAGACGCTGGCGATCTCCTCGTTGGGGGAGAGCGTCTCGCTCAAAAACGGCTTCGCCTCTTCCCAGCGCGGCGCGACGAGGATGAGTGGGCGGTTGGCGGGGGCGACGTCGACGTGCGGGGTGTATGACGATGAAGTGCGAGTTCCGATCATAGGTGTAACTTTCGAGTTTGGATGGGCATGGCGGGCGGGTGGGCGGTCTGGTTAGTGGCCCTTGATGGAGTTGAGGAAGTCCTGGGCGCGCTTGGTCTGGGGGTGGTCGAAGAACTCGTCGGGCGTGCCGGTTTCCACGATCTGGCCGTCGGCCATAAACACGACGCGGTCGGCTACGCGGCGGGCAAAGTTCATCTCGTGCGTAATGACGATCATCGTCATGCCCTGCTGGGCCAGACGGACCATGACCTCGAGCACCTCGTTGATCATTTCGGGGTCAAGGGCGCTCGTGGGCTCGTCAAAAAGCATGGCCTTGGGTTGCATGGCAAGCGAGCGGGCGATGGCTACGCGCTGCTGCTGGCCGCCCGAGAGCTGTGCGGGCACCTTATCGGCCTGCTCGGCAACGCCCACGCGGCCCAGCAGGTCCATGGCGCGCTCGCGGGCCTCGTCCTTGGAGACACCCAGCACATCGACCGGTCCCAGCATGACGTTCTGCAGTACGGTCATATGTGCGAACAGGTTGAACTGCTGAAACACCATGCCCAGTTCGGCACGCATGCGGGCAAGGTCCTTGCCTTCCTGCGGCAGGGGCTCGCCCTCGATGAGGATCTCGCCCGAGTCGATGGTTTCCAGACGGTTGATGGTGCGGCACATGGTCGACTTGCCCGAGCCCGAGGGTCCAATCACAACGACGACCTCGCCGCGGTCGACCGAGAGATTGATGTCGTTGAGGACGTGCAGATCGCCATAGTGCTTATCGACGTGTCTGAGCTCGATCAGCGGCTGATTGCCGGTGGAAGAGGTGCTCTGTGCCATGGTGCTCGGCTCCTTATGACTCGAAATGGTAAAGCGTTAGCGGATGATGGTCGCGCCGGTCTTGTGCGAAACATAGACAGCGGCCTTGTTGATCGCGACGTTGATGAGGATGTAGATGACCGCGATAACTAGGTAGACCGACACGAGGGCGTCGTAGTTGGTAATGAGCACGCGGGCGTTTTGCATGAGGTCGGGGTAGCTCACCACATAGGCGACGGTGGTGTCTTTGACTACGACCACAAGCTGCGAAATCAACGACGGAATGATAAACCGAATAGCCTGCGGCAACACGATTTTAAAGGTGATTTTGGCCTTGGAGAGACCGAGCGCCTGGGCGGCCTCGACCTGGCCGCGCGGCACGGCATTGACGCCGGCGCGGAAAATCTCGGCCAGCACGCCGGCTGCAGCGAGCGCGACGGGAAGCGTGAGCATCCAAAACGACGGCAGCGAGATCTTGTACTGGGGCAGCACCAAAAAGAAGAAGTAGATAAACAGCAGGCTCGGCACACCGCGGAAGAAATCGGTGAGCACACGGCAAACCAGCTGGAGCGGCTTAATGTCGCTGGTGCGGCCGAGCATAAGGGCTAGGCCCAGCACCAGCGCGATGGCGCCAGCGGTGAGTGCGACTTTAACGGTGCCCTCAAAGCCGGCAAGCAAGAACTTCCAGGTGGTGAGGTGCGTAAAGAAATACCAATAGTGGACCGAAAGCTGGCCGGTTACATAAAAGCGCTGCAGTACCAGGGCGACGAGCACGGCGACGGCAACGAGCGAGATAGCGGTGCCGATGCGAATCTTGGCGCGCATCTTGGGGCCGGGAGCCTCGTAGAGCGCATCGCGCATGGTAAGTGCAGGGGAGGAATGCTTGCTCATCGGAGGATCCTCACCTTCTTATCGATGTAGTTGCCAATGTGGCTCACCACAAAGGCCGTGCCCAGGTAGCCGAGTGCCGAGATAAAGAACGCGACGACGCCGCCGAGCGAGCGTGTGTTGATGTAGCTCACCACGCCGGTGAGCTCCTGCGGTTTAAGCGGCACCTGGCTACCGAGCGCGGTGGTGAGCATGACGGCGATAAAGAGGTTGGTCATGGGCAGCACGCTTGAGCGCAGTGCCTGTGGAATCACGATCTTGGCGAGGATACGGCTGAAGCTCATGCCGAGCGAACGGGCGGCTTCCACCTGGCCGACGCCGACGGTGTTGATGCCGCTCATAAAGTTCTCGGAACCAAAGGCCGAGCCCAAAAGGACCGTGGCGACGATAACGCAGGTGCGGTAGGGCAGGACGACCTTGAGCGGCGGAAGCGCATAGACGACGATGATAAGCAGCGCGATGCCGGGGATGTTACGGAAGACCTGGACATACAGGTCGCCAAAGACGCGCAGCGGCTTGAGCGGCGACACGCGCATCACGGTGACGGCGACAGCCAGCACCATGGCGATGGCAAACGACTCAAGCGTCATGCCCCAGGTTGCTAGCAGCGCGTCGATATAGTTCTGGCCATAGAGCGACCAGAGCTCGGAGAGACTCATGCGGACCTCCCGCCGATAAGGAAAGGGGCTCCCGTGTGTACGGAAGCCCCGACAACTCAGTGAGGAAACAGTTTAGCGCAATAAAGCGCATCGTGCGTTTCCGTATGGTTTCGCAGCGGCCGTTACCAGACTCGCTGTCTAGGCGCCGACCTCGGGCAGCTCGGGAACATTGGTGTCGCCCGTACGGTCGCCAATGCAGATCTGCCACAGCTCGGTCCAGGTGCCGTCGTCCTCGATCTTCTTAAGGAAGTCGTTAACGAAGGCGACGCCGTCGGAATCGAGCGGCAGGCCAATGCCATAGGGCTCCTTGCTGCCGAAGGGCTTGCCGGCAATCTTGTACTTACCGGGTTCGCGGACCAGGGCGCTCTGCTGCATGTTGTTATCGATGACGTAGGCGTCAACGCGGCCCTGTTGGAGTGCCTGGCGGGCCTCCTCGTCGGTCTTGAACTCCTGCTGGCTGGCCTTGGGAGCGAACTCCTCCAGGATGGCAGGGCCGTTGGAGCCGGACTGGACGGCGACGTTCTTGTCGGCCAGGTCGTCGACGCTCTTGATGTCGTCGTTATCGGCGAGCACCAGGATGGCCTGCTGGGTGTAGTAGTAGGGGCCGGCGAAGGAGACGAGCTTCTTGCGCTCGTCAGTGATGGTGTAGGTGGCAAAGACGGCGTCGACCTGGCCGTTCTGCAGGACGGACTCGCGCGTGTCCGAGGTCACCTGGGTGATCTCGACCTTGTTCTCGCCCAGAATGTAGTTGGACAGGAGCTGTGCGATACCGGCATCGAAGCCACGGGTCTGACCGTCTTTTTCGTTGAGGAGGGAGAAAAGCGTGGAGGTCTGAACGCCACCGATCTTAAAGACGCCGGCGTTCTTGACGGCCGTCGCCCAGGTGCTGGCGGCGATGGCGTCATCATCGGCCTTGGGGCCGTCGTTGACGAGCTTGTCGAATGCCTTGGCATCGAGCGTGGTGGAAGCCTCGGTATCTGCGGAGCTCTTGGAGGAGCCGGCGGCGGAACCCTTGTCGGCCTCGGCGCTGGTGTCAGAGCAGCCGGCAAGACCAAGGCCGGCGACGGTTGCGAAGGTAGCGGCAACAAAGCCGCGGCGGTCGAGAACGACCTGCTGGGAGAGGTTTTTGCTCATGGTAGAACACCTTTCTCAATAAAATCCCTAGCGGTTGAGTAGAGTTATACCCTATCGCGCTCAAATGGGTCAACACGAAATAACTCAGAAACATACTTACCTTAT
>CALLFD010000380.1 GCA_937997605.1 uncultured Collinsella sp.
AGTGGGTAACCACTTCCGTACCTCCGGTGCGGGCGATGATGCCCCCAAGACGCAGGCAGGCGTCCAGGGCAGTCGTTTCGCCACTCCGGATTCAGAGGGCCAGCCTGTTGCTCAGGCCCCCGTTCAGCCGGCAGATCAGGCACAGCCGGCATCCGATCCCTTTGCCTACAATCCCACCAGCGATGTTGCGCTTTCCGGCGCGGCGGGTTTTGAGCCCGTTCAGGCTGTGACCGCTCGTGTGGAGCAGCCTCAGGCTGGCGCCGCCGCGCCGCAGCCTACCATGGCCGGCATTCCCGACCCCTTGGCCCCTGCGACGCCGGCTCCTCAGCCTGCACAGTCCGGTCTCTTTGCCGCTATTCCCGACCCCACGCAGCCTGCTACCCCGGTGGTCGAGAGCGATCAGGCCGCCGAGGTCGCAAGCCTCGATAACGCGCTCAACAACCCCGATTTTACGTCGGTGTTTGCGCCTATCGATCCGCAGGCCAGCCGCAAGAAGATGGCCAAGCAGGCCGGTGTCGAGCCCGTTATCCTTATGGAGCATGTCACCAAGATCTATCCGGCACAGCCCAACAAGCCTGCACTCGACGACATCAACATCGAGATCTATCCGGGCGAGTTCGTCTTCCTGGTCGGTCACTCCGGCTCGGGTAAGACCACGCTGCTGTCGACGCTCAACCGCGACGTCAAGCCGACGAGCGGTCGCATCCTGGTTGCCGGTCAGGACCTCATGAAGATCAAGAACCGCAAGGTTCCGTTCCTGCGCCGCCAGATTGGCGCCGTGTTCCAGGACTTTAAGCTTCTGCCGCAAAAAACCGCCTACGAAAACGTGGCGTTTGCCCTGCAGTGCATCGGCAAGCCCAAGGGCGTCATTCGCAGCCAGGTGCCCGAGGTGCTGCGTCTGGTCGGTCTGGCCGATCAGATGGACTCGCTGCCCGACCAGCTTTCCGGTGGCGAGCAGCAGCGCGTTGCCGTTGCCCGCGCTATGGTCAACCGTCCGCCGCTGCTGATCTGCGACGAGCCCACGGGTAACCTCGATCCGGCGATCTCGCTGGGCATCATGAAGCTGCTCGAGCGTATTAACCGCACCGGCACCACCGTGATCGTCGCCACGCACGACCGCGAGATGGTCGATAGCATGCACCGTCGCGTGATCGCCCTCGAGGGCGGCCACGTTATCCGCGACCAGGAGAGGGGAGGTTACGGCAACTATGGCACCAACTAACGTGGGCTACTCCTTCAAAGAGGCAATCAGCCACTTCTTCCGTAACTGGACTACCTCGCTCGGCGCCGTCATCACGATCTTCCTTTCGCTGTTTATCATCGGCCTGTTCATCATGGGCTCCGCGATGCTGAACTCCGTGATCGGCACCGTCGAGGATCAGGTTGTCATCAACGCGTTCATTAGTGACGACGCCGATCAGGCCGATGTTCAGGCTTTTGAGGCCGAGCTTAAGACGTGGAATAACGTCAAGTCCGTGACCTATAAGGACAAGGACGACGCGCTGGCCGAGTATACGAGCAAGATGTCGGGCAACGCCGACGCCACCATGAGCGCGCTCGATGGCCAGAACCCGCTGCCGGCTTCCTTCGCTATTGAGATGGACGATCCGTCCAAGGTCGAGAGCACGGCAAAGAAGCTCAAGAAGGATGCCGATTTCCAGAAGATCGCGGATGACGGCGACGTCAACGCGAGCGTGCTGTACGGCCAGGAGGAAGTGAGCCGCCTGTTCCAGGTGACCAACTACATCCGCATCGCCGCCGTGGTGCTCGTTGGTCTTCTGACCTTTATCGCATTCATCTTCATCAACAACACGATTCGCCTGTCCATCACGGCGCGTCGTCGTGAGATTGCGATTATGCGTCTGGTCGGCGCCAGCAACGGCTTCATTCGTGGCCCGTTTATCACCGAGGGCGTGCTGCAGGCCATTTTGGGCTCGCTGCTTTCCATCGGCGTTCTGGAGCTGCTGCGCAATCTGATGATTCCGCGTCTGCAGGAGAGCATCGGCTGGATGTCGTTTGCCCTGCCGATGCAGTACTACCTGGTGACCTATGCTGCGCTGATTCTGGTCGGTGTGATTATCGGTCTCTTTGGTTCTGCCATCGCCATGCGCCGCTACCTGCGCGTGTAGGCATGCTTGGAATTCATCCCTTCCAACGGGTCGTCTCTTATGGGGCGGCCCGTTTTTTGATCCCTAGGGGACGGCAGGAAAGCGAATCATTTGGGTAGACTCTTTGGAGTTCGCAATCGATAGTTAGGAGGCGCCATGGGGCGCAATAACAAGCATAAGCGTGGAGCTCGCAATCAGCGCGGGCCGGTGCGCAGCGAACGCCGTCCGAGCCTGACCGGGCGCGTGCAGCTCCATGAGCATAGCGCCTACGTTGTAACCGAAAACGGCGACTACAAGGTCATGGGCCGCGGTAAGCGCGAGATCATGGATGGCGATACCGTTGCCGTGAGCATTAAGAACAGCCCGCACGGTGAGCGGCGCGCCGTGATCGAAAGCGTGGTTGAGCGTGCAGCCATAAGCGTGGTGGGCACGTACCAGACCGCCGGTCCGCTCGGTGTGATCGAGCCGCTCGATTCGCGTCTGAAGGCCGACTTCTTCATTCTGCCCGAGGATACCTCGGCGGATCGTCTGGGTGTCCACCCGGGTGATGCTGTTGTCGCGCGCATTTTGACCTACCCGACGCGCCTGGAATCGGGTACCGTGACGATCGAGCGCCGCATTGGCGGAGATGACGCGCCCGATTTGGGCGTTCAATATGTGATGGCGCGTTACGGCTATACCGATAGCTATCCCGAGGCCGCGCTGGACGAGGCCGAGGGGCTTTCGCTCGATGTGTCCGCGGCGCTTAAGGACCCGCTCCGCCGCGATCTGCGCGACCGCTTTGTCATCACGATCGACCCAGTCGACGCGCGCGACTTTGACGACGCCATTTCGCTGGAGCGCACGCCCGAGGGTGGCTACAAGCTGGGTGTGCATATCGCCGACGTTTCACACTATGTGGCTTGGGACGGGCATATCGATCTTGAGGCTCGCCATCGTACGACATCGGTGTATCTGGCCGATCGCGTGCTTCCCATGCTGCCCGAACGCCTGTCCTGTGACCTGTGCTCGCTTCGCCCTGACGAGGACCGTCTTGCGTTTACCGTCGATATCGAGCTCGATGCGCATGGTCGCGTGCGGCATTACGATCCGTACCCCAGCGTGATTCGCTCGCGTGTGCGTATGGACTATGACGGCGCCGAGGCTCTGCTGGTGCGTGCCGGCGCGGTTGAGTATTCGGTGCTGGAGGGTGCGGCCGAGGATGTTGCGGCTGC
>CALLFD010000381.1 GCA_937997605.1 uncultured Collinsella sp.
CTCAAGTCGCACCGGGCCTTTACGACGGTTGCCGAGGCACTCACGCGCAACGTGGACATCGAAAGCGAGACCAACCGTTTTGACCAAGCAGACCGTCGCCGCATGGTCAGCGATACCGACACTGGCGCCAAGATCCGCAGCCAGATCCAGGATCTGCGCCAGCTGCTCGATGCATATAGAAACGGTGCTATCGAGGAGCGCGCCTAGCCCCGCCTGCGGGGATTGGCTAAACTTGCTGAGTTTGCCATCCCCACGGTGCCCCGGCGCCACCCTAAGGCAGGTACCATGCAAAAGCTCCTTGCGCAGATCATGAAGTTTGGCGTCGTCGGCGTCATTGCCACCGTCATCGACTTTGGCATCATGAATCTGCTCCACTACGGTCTGGGCCTCAATATCCTGATCGCCAACACCAGCGGCTTTATCGTCTCGCTCATCTTTAACTACGTCGCGAGCATGAAGTATGTGTTTGCACACAAGGAGGGCATGAGCCGCCGCCGCGAGTTCATCATCTTTGTCGTGCTGTCCATCATTGGCCTGGCGCTCAACGACAGCATCGTGCTGGCCTTCAACGCCGGCCTGGGCCTCGAGGCCAATATCGCCAAGATTTGCGCTACCGCACTGGTCATGGTCTACAACTTTGTAACGCGCAAGATTTTCCTGGAGGGCGAGCAGACCAAGTAGCCCGGCCTCCTCGTTGCACTACGGGACTCACGGATGACGCGCGTCGAGTGCTGCGTTGTTAGTGGGCCTTGCTCGTTTACGGGAAGATTTGCAACGTTTGCGGATTGCCTCTTGCAAATTTGGCGAGTTCGTATAGTTCTTGCCAAAGACCTTACGTTTCCCATGCAAAAGCTCTAAAGTATCTCGTTGCTCGATTCGTCAACGTATTGGATGTGATTACGTGCGCAAGGCACTGGCACAACCTCATACCAAGCAATTCCTCAAGTTCGCTGTCGTGGGTCTTATCTCCTTTGGCATCGACTGGGGCATGCTCATTGCACTCGTCGAGCTGTTCCACCTCGACTTTTTAATGAGCACCACGATCTCGTTTACCACGTCCGTCGTGGTCAACTACTGGCTCAGCATGAAGTACGTGTTCGACCATCGCGAGGGTATGAGCCGCAAGCGCGAGTTCACGATCTTCACCATCCTGTCGGTGATCGGTTTGGGCCTCAACGACCTGTACATGTTTGTGGGCGTCACGTTTTTGAGCATCGGCTACCAGGCCATGAAGGCCATCGC
>CALLFD010000382.1 GCA_937997605.1 uncultured Collinsella sp.
CTTTGCTCTAGAGGTTCCGCCGTTCTGACGAACGGCGGGCCGGTCGACGCTGCGCCCTTAGGTTCCGCCGTTCTAACGAACGGCGGACCAGTCGACGCTGCGCGACACCCAGAGCGACAATTTGTCATTCAAAAGGCACGGCATGACCAGAAGGTCTATGCCTCGCCTTTTTCATGCCTAGTCGTTGGGGACGTTCTTGTTTGACTAGTCGTTTAAGAACGTCCCCAACGACTACCAATCGTTTTCAGTTCGTAAACTTGCATATATGCATTTATATATGCATTTGCTGGAGGTAGCGCTGAGCGGTATCCTGTTAAGTCGTCAGCATACGATTCAACAGGGAAGGCAGATTATGCATTCTCCCCAACAGTGCGATGCGCAGCGCCAGCCGGTATGCAGCCGTCGCATCTTTTTGGGTAGCGCTCTCGCTGCGAGCGCTTCCGTCGTCGCCGGCGCGCTCGCCGGCTGTCAGCGCCCGTCCGCGCTCAAGGTGGTTCAGCCCACGACGGGCGGCGGTCGCGACGACCTGTCCGATTCCGTGATCGGCAAGGACAAGATCCGCATTGGTATGGAGGCGGCCTACGCCCCGTACAACTGGCAGGTTTCCGAAGCCAGTGAGTACACCATCCCCATCGACAACGTGCAGGGCGCCTATGCCGATGGCTACGACGTGCAGATCGCCAAGATCGTCTGCAAGGCCCTCGGTGGCGAGCCCGTTGCCGTCAAGCAGAGCTTCTCGGGCCTCATCGATTCGCTCAACAACGGCCAGATCGACCTCATCATCGCCGGCATGAGCGCCACGCCCGAGCGCGAGGAGTCGGTCGGCTTCTCCGACCCGTACTTCATTGGCTACTTTGGCCTGTTCGTAAAAGAGGGTTCCCCCTACCAAAACGCCACCAAGCTCAGCGACTTTAGCGGTGCCACGGTACTCGGCCAAAAGGACACCATGCTCGATACCGTCATCGACGAGATCCCGGACGTTGTGCACAAGAACCCGGTCGATTCGGTTCCCACGGTGTTTTCGAACCTGCTGCAGGGCACGTGCGACGCCGTGACCTACAACACCGAGAACGAGAAGGGCTATATGGCCCAAAATCCCGGTATCGTCCCCATCCATTTTGCCGAGGGCGAGGGCTTTAAGCAGGAGGTCGCGGCAAATGTCGGCTGCCGCAAGGGCTCGGACAAGCTGCTTAAGCTCATCGACAAGACACTCAAGGGCATTAGCCAAGAGGAGCGCGACCAAATGTGGGACGCGTGCCTCGACCGTCAGCCGGCATAGGGAGGCAGCATGAAAACCATTAATCGCCTGGCCTCCTTTATCAAGGCCGACCACCGTTATGTATACCTGGGCACGAGCGTTATCGCGGCGCTCGGCCTGGCGTTTAGCCAGCGCAACCCCACGCCGCTGAGCTTCTTGGCGCCTACGGGCGTGTTCCAAGACTGCCTCTGGGCAATTCTTTGGGCCTGGCTTGTCGTGTCGGCGGCGGCGCTGGTCACCAAGCTCATGCACTGGAACGACTATCGCGAGGCGTCGCCGTTCGCATCCGAGCGTTTCCGCCGCGGCGCGCGCCTGGGTAGCTATGTTGTGGTCGCCATCGCGGCGATCTTCTTTATCGACCGCTGTGTCATGTCGTTTATCGATCTGGTGCAGGTGAGCATTGTCTCGGATTCCAACCCCAGCGACTTTTTGTCGAGCCTGGTCTACATGACCTACAAGAGCGGCGACTTCTTCATTCGCGGTATCGAGATCACCATCGCGCTTGCCACCTTCGGCACCGTCATCGCATTCTTCCTGGCACTGCTCTTTGTGTTCCTGCGTATTCAGACGTTCGACCGCGTGGATAACGATCTCACGCGCTTCTTCAAGAGCATCGGCCGCGGCTTTGCGACCGTCTACTCCACCATCGTGCGCGGTACGCCCATGATGGTCCAGGGCCTGCTCATCTATTACGCGGGCTTCACCGTTTTGCGCGGCATGGGCTTCGAGACCGCCCAGGCCAACCAGATCTGGAGCACCTTTACCGCTGGCCTCGTCACCATCTCGCTCAACTCCACCGCCTACATGATGGAGGTCCTGCGCGGCGGCATCGAGTCCATCGATCCCGGCCAGGCCGAGGCAGCACGCTCGCTGGGCCTGTCGCAGTGGCAAGCCATGCGCAAAGTCGTGTTCCCCCAGGGCATTAAAAACGCGATTCCGGCGCTCACCAACGAGCTCATCATCAACATCAAGGACTCGTCGGTGCTCTCGGTCATCGGCGTGTTCGACCTCATGTACGCCACCACCACCGTCGCCGGCGTGTACTACCGCCAGATGGAGGTCTACTGCGTGGCGCTCGTGGTCTACCTGATCCTGACGCTCGTGGCGAGCCGCCTGCTCGAGGCCTTTGGCAAAAAGCTCGGCGCCGAGGCTCCGGTAACGCTGCCCAGCTCCAACTAGGCTCAAGACGAGGAGAATCATCATGGCAGATACCGCCACTACCGGCGCCGCGGCCGCCGCGCAAATCAATGAGCCGCTCATCCGCGTCGAGGGCCTGCGCAAGAGCTTCGGCTCGCTCGAGGTGCTCAAGGGCATCGACCTGTCCGTTAACCCCGGCGAGGTCGTCACCATTATCGGCGCCTCGGGCTCGGGCAAGTCGACCTTCCTGCGCTGCCTCAACCTGCTCGAGACCCCGGACGCGGGCCACATCTGGTTCCACGGCCAGGACCTTACGGCCGAGCGCTGCAACATTAACAAACTCCGCGAGGACATCGGCATGGTGTTCCAGGGCTTTAACCTGTTCAACAACATGGACGTGCTCGACAACTGCACGCTTGCGCCCGTCACGCTCAAAAAGATGAGCAAGGCCGAGGCCGAGAAGGTCGCGATGGAGCATCTGACGAGTGTGGGGCTTGAAAAGTTCGCGCACGCCGCCGTGGGTCGCCTGTCCGGTGGCCAAAAACAGCGCGTGGCCATCGCGCGCGCCCTGTGCATGAATCCGCAGATCATGCTGTTCGACGAGCCGACCTCCGCGCTCGACCCCGAGATCGTGGGCGAGGTGCTCGAGGTCATGCGCAAACTCGCTGCCGACGGCATGACCATGGTCGTCGTCACGCACGAGATGGCCTTTGCCCGCACGGTGTCCGACCGCGTGGTCTTTATGGACAAGGGCGTGGTGCTCGAGGACGCCGCGCCGGCCGAGCTCTTCGGCAACCCCAAGCACCAGCGCACCCGCGAGTTCCTCTCGCGTTATCTCGAGGACAAATAACCGACCGCAAACGCTTATGTGGCAGGGCCGCTCCGGTGGGGCGGCCCTCGTCATCACAATCGAAAGGATGTCATGGCCGAGGTTTGGCGCTTCTTTGCGCATGAGGACGATTTTGCCGACATAGACGAGGCCGGCGCATGCGAGCGCCTGGGGCGCGTGCTGTCGTTTCCGACCATCTCGAGTATGGATGCCGAGGCGGTGGACTGGCAACCGTTCGACGACCTGCGCGCCTATATGCAGCAGGCGTGGCCGCGCGTGTTCGCAGCGGGCGAGGTCGAGCTTATCGACCATTCGCTGCTGGTAGCGCTTGCCGGCAGCGATCCGGCTCTTAAGCCCGTTATGCTCATGGGCCACATGGACGTGGTCCCCGTGGTGCCCGGCACCGAGGCCGACTGGACGTACGCCCCCTTTAGCGGCCACGTGGACGACACCTACATCTGGGGGCGCGGCGCGATCGACATGAAGAATCAGGTCGCAGGCATTCTCGAGGCTGTCGAGTATGCGCTGGCGCACGGTTGGCAGCACGAGCGCACGCTGCTCCTGGCCTTTGGCCAGGACGAGGAGACTACGCAGTACGGCGCAGGCGCCATCGGCCGCGTGCTCGAGGAGCGCGGCATTGAGCTTGAGTACCTGATCGACGAGGGCGACTACCGCATCGTTTCGGCTGCCGAGTACAGCGCGGGCGAGGGTTGGCTCATGCACGCCGACCTGGCTGAGAAAGGCTATGCCGACATTGTGCTCAAGACAAAGAGCGCGGGTGGACATTCTTCCAACCCCTACGGCGGCACGTCGCTCGAGGTGCTCAGCCGTGCCATCACCGCAGTCTGCGATGTCGAGTGGCCGACGCGCGTGACCGACTTGCTTGCCGCCCAGCTCGTCGAGTTGGGGCTCTACACGGCCGATGAAATTGCCGCCAACGGGGGCGCCATTGTCCGCGATTGCCTCGCCAGCAAGAAGCTCTATCCGCTGGTGACGACCACCTGCGCACCCACGCAGATCGAGGGCGGCAGCACCGGCGCCAACGTAATGCCGCAGGATATGTGGGCCAACATCAACTTCCGCATGCTCGAGGGCACGAGCGTGGCCGACGTTGTGGCGCGCTGCCGTGAGGCAATTGCCGCGGCGGACCTTGCCGGTCGTGTCGAAGTGGAGCTAGGCCCCGGTAGCTCCGAGCCCTCGCCGTCCCCGTGCATCGGCGGTCCCGGCCTCGAGGCGGTTCGCTCCATCGCCGCCCGCTATTTCCGTGATCAAAAGGGGACGGAGGAAAACGGGCCATTCGAGCCGGTGGCAATTGTGCCCTCGACCGTGATCGGTGCGACCGACGCTGCCAACTACCAACAAATTTGCCCTGAGTGCATTCGCTTCTCGGCCTTTGTGGTTGATGACGACGAGTGTGATCGCGGCGTCCACGGCACCAACGAGCGCATCACCCGCCGCGCCTACCTCCAGGGCATCCGCTTCCTCGTCGCTCTACTCCAAACGCTCTAGCCAAAAAGCAAGCCCTTGGTGCAATGGGGTCAGGTTTGTTTGCACCAATCATTCCGTGCGGGTTATATGCAGGTTTGCCTGGGCACGCTATCATGTTTGCGTTAGACCGCAACTATGTACCCCATACGCGAAGGGATGCGCATGTATCTGAAGATCGACATGTTCTAGCCGGGCTTACCCCCGCAGTGGCGCCGCGCGCCCCATCAACTCTGCCGATTTTCACCTTCACGCATATAAAGGAGTCCCGCCATGCGCGACAAGCTCGAAAAGATTATCAAGGCCTACGAGGAGCTCGAGAAGAAGCTCTCCGACCCGGCCGTCGCCTCCGATATTAAGGAGTTCACGCGTCTCAACAAGGAGTACGCGCACCAGTCCGACCTCATCGCCGCCTCGCGCGAGTACATCGGCGCGCTCGATGACATCGAGGCCGCCAAGGAGATGCTCCGCGACACGACCGACGCGGACGAGAAGGAGATGCTCCAGATGGACATCTCCGAGAACGAGGAGAAGCTTCCCCAGCTCGAGGAAGACATCAAGTACATGCTCATCCCGAGCGACCCCAATGACGACAAGAACACCATCGTCGAGATTCGCTCCGCCGCCGGTGGCGACGAGGCGGCCATCTTCGCCGGCGACCTGTACAAGATGTACCAACGCTTCTGCGAGTCGCGTGGCTGGAAGACCACCGTGCTCGATTCCAGCCCCAGCGAGGCCGGCGGTTTTAAGTCCATCGAGTTCAAGGTCGAGGGCGACCGTGTCTACTCCGTCATGAAGTTCGAGTCCGGCGTCCACCGTGTCCAGCGCGTTCCCAAGACCGAGTCCCAGGGCCGCATCCAGACCTCCACGGCAACCGTCGCCGTGCTTCCCGAGGCCGAGGAGATCGACGTTCAGATCAACCAGTCCGACCTGCGCATCGATACCTACTGTGCCTCCGGCCCTGGCGGTCAGTGCGTTAACACCACCTACTCCGCCGTGCGCATCACCCACCTGCCCACCAACACCGTGGTGCAGTCGCAGGAGCAGCGTTCCCAGATCCAGAACCGCGAGGTCTGCATGCAGATGCTGCGTGCCCGTCTGTACGAGATGGAACTCGAGAAGCAGCAGGCCGAGCTCGGCGCCGAGCGCCAGAGCCAGATCGGCCACGGCAACCGTTCCGAGAAGATCCGTACGTACAACCAGCCCCAGGACCGCGTGACCGATCACCGTATCGGCTTCAACTCCACCTACAACGGCGTCCTTCTGGGCGATCAGCTCGGCACTGTCATCGAGGCACTTGCCGCCGCCGAGCGAGCCGAGAAGCTGGCACAGGCTGTGTAGTGGGTTACGTGGTTTTACCAAACCGCGTAACGGCTTGACGCTGCGCGCCGCCCAGAGCGACAATTTGTCATTCAAAAGGCAAGGCATGACCAGAAGGTCTATGCCTTGCCTTTTTCATGCCAACTTGTTCGCTCTGGACGTCGCTCGCTGGCATTGCCAAAACATCGGCGTTTTCTTGGTTGTCAAATGATCCGTAGGGAGTCATTGGGGACATTGCCTTGATATTTTATTCAGTCGGCTGTGATGGCATTTTAGTCATTGGGGACGTTCTTAAATGACTAGGTTGGGTAAATTACTTTTCGAGTTTATTTAATCTGCTTTGTTAGAAATTAAGCTACCTACCTGCTCAAAGTAATTAACAGCCTTCATCTGCTATTGATAATATTGCTCGAAAAATCGTTCAAGAAGTCGCGGGGCGATTTTTGATGGGTCGTGCGTCAAGCGATGTGGCAAGTTCTTGGTTAGGTATTGGTCAGTTTTGGGCAACCTTGCCAAAAGCTTGACGAATGCAGATTTAGACGTCGACGAATGAACATTTTAGGCAGGTTCCAAGCAAAATTCTGGGCTGATTCTCGATAATCGCCTTCAATCGCCCCTTGCCATGCGCTGGCCTCGCGTACAATCTGCTCCGACATTCGCGCGCCGTCCGGCGCTTAAGAGGGGAGGACCCCATGGCAAACGAGATTTGGACCATCAAGCGTTGTCTCGAGTGGACCAAGGAGTACCTGGCCGAGCGCGGCGAGGAGCACCCCCGTCTTTCTGCCGAGTGGCTGCTGTGCGCGGCAACGGGCCTGGCGCGTATCGACTTGTATATGCGCATGGACGAGACGCTCGACGCAGCGCAGCTCGAGACCATGCACGCGGCGGTCGTCCGTCGCGCGAAGGGCGAGCCGCTGCAGTACATCACCGGTAGCACGCAGTTTCGCATGATCGACGTCGCGTGCGCCCCCGGCGTGCTCATCCCGCGCCCCGAGACCGAGATGCTCGTCGAAGAGGTCCTGAACTATCTGGATGCCGAGGTGCTGAGCCCCGAGGCCGCCGCCCGCCAGCGCGTGGAGCTGCCTTGGAACGATGAGGTCGAACAGGCTCGCAAAGCCGAGGCGGCGCTGGCCGACGAGCGCGCGACCGCCGAGCGCCGTGCTGCCAACCTGACGGCCGCCGATGAGGCTGCGCTGGGTAGCGACGTGCTCGGTAGCCGCGCCTATGCCGAGGAGCTTGCCGATCGCGAGGCCGAGGAAGCCGCCGTGCGGGCGGCAGAAGCAGAGACCGTGGAAACCCCCGAGCCCGAGCTCGACGAATACGGCATCGCCATTGAGGACAACGACCAACAGACGACTCCCGCGCAAGATGCCGCCGAGGCCAACGTACCTGCTCCAGCTGAGCCCCGCATCGCCCGCGTTCTCGAGGTCGGCTGCGGCACGGGCTGCATCTCGCTCTCGCTTGCCTGGGAGCGTCGCGGCCACGTCACCTGCACTGCTACCGATATCGAGCCGCGCGCCATCGACCTTGCTACCAAAAACCGCGATACGCTTGGCCTCACGTCCGACGAGGTCGCCTTTAGCCTCACGAACCTGGTGAGCTCCATTCCCCGCGAAGAGTGGGGCACCTTTGACGTACTCGTCTCCAACCCGCCCTACATCCCCACCGACGTCATGCGCTCGCTGCCGCACGAGGTCAAGGACTTTGAGCCCGATCTGGCGCTCGAGGGCGGTGCCGACGGCCTCGATATCTTCCGCCGTCTGCTCAACGCGGCACCCTACATGCTGCGCGCCGGCGGTCTCTTTGCCTGCGAGCTCTACGAGGGCGCGCTCGACGCTGCGGCCGAGCTCTGTCGTCAAGCGGGCCTGTTGGACGTGCGCATCGTCCACGACCTCACCGATCGTCCTCGTATCGTCCGAGCCATCGTTACCGAGCCCAAGCAGCGCCAGTAATATTTATTAACTGGTTAGCAAAAATTATAAAGTAGTTTATAATTAGGACGGCTGAAAGAGGTCGGCCCATGCAACCTCCTACCTTTCGGGAAATCATTGCACTACTCAAGCACGACGGATTCGTGAAAGTCGCGCAAGTCGGTAGTCATGCCAAGTATGTTTCCGGTGACCGTGTTGTCACCGTGAACGGCTCTGGTGGTGATCGGCCAAAGAAGGGGACATGGGCAGGCATTCGCCGGCAAGCTGGATGGTAGCCGAGGGGGTCATGATGAAACAACGATTTACCTATGACTGCGTTCTCATAAAAGAAGACGACGGTTACTGCGCCAGCTTCCCGCAGATTCCCGGCGCCTTTGCCGATGGGGATACGCGCGAAGAAGCGATTGCCCATGCCACCGAGGCGCTGATGGCATTTTTGGCCGACGATCTCAACAACGGTTTGACTCCGGCAGGGTACGAACGCTCGGCCGAGGTCGTGGCCCTTTCAGTCGAAATCGACCACGAGGGCGCTCGGGAAGCGGCGTGCCGAACATTTAAAGACGCGGCGCTGGACCTCAAAGTCTCCGCTCCGCGGATTACCGCGCTGGTCAAAGACGGAAAGCTCGATGTTGAGCTCGTCGACGGCCGTCGGATGATAACGATAGACAGCATCGAGCGTTACGCCGCCCAAGAACGTCACGCCGGAAGACCAAAGAAGTTCGTAGCCGTCCAATAACCCCCTCACTTTCACCGACTACTAGAGCCGCTCACCAAACCAACATGCGCTCTGGGCAAATAGGTTGAACGTTTCGTGCGAGAATGCCCCACAGTAAACAAACTTGCACCAGAGCGTAAGGGGCTGGCATACACATGCAGACGGTCTATCGGGTATACGAGGGAGCGTGCGAGCCACATCGGCTTGCAGTCGAGCGCACGGCCGAGCTACTCGGTCGCGGCGGCCTGGCGCTTATTCCAACCGAGACGGTCTACGGTGTCGCCGTGGCGGTCAACGCCTTCTCGGATGCCGTTCCACAAGATACAAGTGAACCTCTGCCGTGGCCGCGCGATCCGCAGGCCACCGTCAACGGCGCCGCGGTCCCCGCACTCGGTACCGGCTATCGTCGTATCTTTACCCTCAAGCAGCGCGAGCTCACCCAAACGGTTGCCTGGCTGGTCGATGATGCCGAGGCACTCGACCGCTATGGCGTGGATATCCCTAACGAGGCCCGCGTGCTCGCCCGACGATGCTGGCCGGGCGCCCTGACTATCGTGGTCAAGGCGGCCCCCTGCGTGCCGACCTTTATGCGCGCCGCCGACGACACGGTGGCACTTCGCGCTTCGGCCTCGCCCGTGGTGCAAGCGCTCGTCCGCGCCTGCGGCAGCCCTCTTGCCTGCACCAGCGCCAACACGCATGGCGCGCCCGCGCCGGCAAGTTTTGCCACGGTGGAGGAGCGCATCCTGAAGGGGGTCGATGTGGCCGTCGACGCCGGTGAGACCCCGTGTCGCGACGCCTCAACCATCGTGTCGTTTCAGCACGGCGAGCTCCAGATCTTGCGCCAAGGCGCGTTTCCCGCATCAGAAATCGAACGGGTCCTGTCCGACCCGATGCAATAGAAAGGTGTAAGCGATGTCGTTGAATCTGGGCAGCCTGGGCATGGAAGATGCCTCGTTTAACTTTGGCGGTTCCTACATCATGGCACTCGACTGCGGCAGTACCTCGGTACTCGCGACCATCGTCGACGAGTACGGCTGCATCGTCGCCCAGGCGCGTCGTAGCGTCAAAACCAGCTTCCCGCGCCCCGGCTGGGTGGAGCAGGATCCCACGGAGGTGCTTGCCAGCCAGATCGGCGTGATGATGGAGGTTCAGTTTAAGAGCGGCATCCATTCTGACCGCATCGCCGCCATCGGTATCTCCAACCAGCGCGAGACCACGGTGGTGTGGGACCGCATAAGCGGCCAACCCATCTATAACGCCATCGTGTGGCAATGCCGTCGCACCGCACCTCTGATCGACGAGCTGGTCGAGCAGGGCGCAGAAGAGCTGGTGCGCTCCCGCACGGGGCTTACGCTCGACCCGTATTTCTCGGCCTCCAAGGTGGAGTGGATTCTCGATAACGTCGACGGTGCGCGTGAGAGCGCGGCGGCGGGCGACCTCATGTTCGGCACCATCGACACCTGGCTCATCTACAACCTCACCGGCGGCCAGGTCTTTGCCACCGACTACACCAATGCCAGCCGCACCGCGCTCTTTAATATCCATTCGCTCGATTGGGACGACGATCTGCTGGCGCTTTTCGACATCCCGCGTTCCATGATGCCCGAGGTTCGTTGGAGCTCGGGCGACTACGGTCGCGTCGCGAGCGACATCATGACCAACATGCCACCCATCATGGGCGTGGCGGGCGACCAGCAGGCGTCGCTATTCGGCCACTGCTGCTTCCATCCCGGCCAGACCAAAAACACCTATGGCACGGGCTGCTTTATGCTCATGAACACCGGCGACGAGATCGTCGAATCCAAGAACGGTCTGGTCTCCACGATCGGTATCGCCGCGGACGGCAAGATCAGCTATGCGCTCGAGGGTTCTATCTTTGCCGCCGGCTCAACCATGAATTGGCTGCGCAACAACATGGGCATCATCTCGAGCGTGAGCGAGTCGGCACAACTCGCCGCTTCGATTAGCGACAACGAGGGCTGCTACTTCGTTCCCGCCTTTGCAGGTTTGGGTGCTCCCTGGTGGGACCCGCATGCCCGCGGTATCGTGTGCGGTCTGACCGGCGCCTCGAGCCGTGCGACCATCGTACGTGCCGCCTGCGAATCCATGGCATATCAGAGCTACGACGTGCTGCGCGCCATGGAGCAGGACGTGGGGCTTTCGATTGAGCGCCTGTCTGTCGATGGCGGTGCCTCGCGCAACGAGTTCATCATGCAATTCCAGGCCGACCTGCTGGATATCCCCGTGCTGCAATGCGAGACGGTGGAGACCACGGCAATCGGTGCCGCGTACTTGGCGGGTCTTGCCGTCGGCTATTGGGAAGACCTGGAGGAGCTGGAGCAAAATGCCCAGATCGTTAGGACCTTCCTTCCCCACATGTCCGCCGAGCGCCGCGAGCAAAACCTTGCGGGCTGGCGTGATGCAGTCAGGCGCTCGCTCAGCACCTCGCAGTAGGGCTGCGATGGGCTGCTCGATACAACAAACCGCTAAACTAATGCATGGCGTGCGGCGGCAACATTGCTGCACGCCTTGTCAGCAAGGCCGTTTTGCGGCCGCAACGAAAGGGGCAATCAATCCATGACCGTCACCTACGATGCGTCCCGTGTGACGCTTGTCGATCACCCGCTCGTCCAGCACAAGCTGTCGATCCTGCGCGACAAAAACACCGGCACCAACCAGTTCCGTCAGCTCGTGCGCGAACTCGCGCTTTTTGACGGCTACGAGGCCATGCGCGACCTGCCTATGGAAGACGTCGAGGTCGAGACCCCCATCACTACCGCCACGTTCAAACAGCTTGCTGGCAAGAAACTCGCCATCGCGCCCATCCTGCGTGCGGGCCTTGGCATGGTCGACGGCATCCTCGACCTGGTGCCCTCCGCTCGCGTGGGCCATATCGGCATGGAGCGCGACGAGGTCACCCACGAGCCGCACGAGTATTACTGCAAGATGCCCAAGGATATCGACCAGCGCATCTGCCTGGTCGTCGACCCCATGCTCGCCACGGGCGGTTCGGCCGAGATGGCCATTAGCTACCTGCGCGAGCGCGGTGTCAAGGACATCCGCATGCTGTGCATCGTCGCGGCCCCCGAGGGCCTCAAGTCGCTGACTGAGAAGGACCCTGATGTGCATATCTATACCTGCGCCATCGACGACCATCTCAACGAAGCGGCCTACATCGTTCCCGGCCTGGGCGACGCCGGTGACCGCATCTACGGCACGCTCTAGTCGCTGGGCTAAGACGGCCGCGGCTGCAAATACGAAGAAACGGTGCGCGCGGACGAACAAAAGGCGACCGCGCGCACTCCTGTTAACGGACGTTTTGCCCTGCAGGGTTCGAGAAAAACGTATTACCGTACCTGCGGCATAAAGAAGGTCTTAAGAAAACGAACAGGTGCGTATTAACCGATGCTTTTTCGGTTGTACTTTAGCGATTGGCTCGTACAATAGTCACCAATGTTTGGCGGGAACTGTTCTGTGAAGCGTTAAAAAGGAAAGTGAGGACGCCAGTGTTTCAGATAGCCGATCTGCTCGCTATCGTTGCAGGCGCCATCGCGGGCGCAATTGCCTTCCTTCCCTTTGTCTTTACGCTCAAGCCGGTTCTTGACGATAAACAGAATGCGGACATGCTCAAGGGTATGGTGAGTCTGGCGGTCTCGGCAATCGCCCTGCTCGTCTTTACCTTGGTTGTGTTTGTGTTGTTCGGAGAGGCATTTCGCATGTTCCTCCTGGGCGAGGCGATCGGCTTCGTGGCCTTTATGGCCGCCTGCACGGTTCGCGTCGCCAAGGCGCTGCGAGATCCTCATGAGGTCGAAAGGTAAGTCGTGGAAATTTTTGAAAAGCTGCCTGATGAGATTAATCATCTGGTCAGCGAGTTCAGCTCCACCCCTGTCGTGGGCGATCTGAGCTGCGGCATCACGCAGTACTCGTTTTGGCTGATCGTCTCCACGATCGTGCTCCTGATCGTCCTGGCCG
Organism: uncultured Collinsella sp.; assembly: GCA_937997605.1. Taxonomy (GTDB): domain Bacteria; phylum Actinomycetota; class Coriobacteriia; order Coriobacteriales; family Coriobacteriaceae; genus Collinsella. The sequence goes on from CALLFD010000382.1 coordinate 12,648, forward strand.
TGTTCAAGAAGAAGCAGACCCTGGTTCCCAAGGGCTTCTTCGTCAACGGTTTCGAGTACATCATCGAGTACGTCGAGAACGATATCGGCAAGGGCGTCGTGGGTGAGAACTGGAAGAAGCACTTCCCGTTCCTGTGCTCGCTTTTCCTGTTCATCCTGATCAATAACATGATCGGCCTGATCCCGGGAATGAAGCCCGGCACCGGCGCAATCGGCTCCACCGCCGCGCTCGCCATCTTCGCCTTCGTGTACTTCATCTACTACGGATGCAAGGCTCACGGCGTGATCGGCTACATCAAGAGCCTCGCCCCGCAGGGCGTGAGCTTCCCGATGAACGTGCTCGTGTGGGTCGTCGAGCTCTTCTCGACCTTCCTGCGCCTCATCACGCTCGCCGTCCGTCTGTTCTGCAACATGTTCGCAGGACACGTGGTCATGGGATCGTTCGCCATCATGGCGAGCATGTTCATGCAACCGCTGCTTCAGCAGGTTTCCGCGGCCCACGCCGTCGGCGCCCTGCCTTCGCTAGCCTGGCTTGCCATCCTCATCCTGATCTATGCGATCGAGCTTGTGGTCGGCGCCATCCAGGCTTACGTCTTCACGGTCCTTACCGCCGTGTATGTCTCCGAGGCAGAGGAGGTCGCGGAGGAGGAGTAGTCTTCCGTTCGCGCCTTAAAGGTAAGGCAATTCGTTAAACCGCCGGTGCCCGTACCCATGGAGCCCGGCAGTTATAAAAAGGTTATCCTGCGTGAAATAAGACACGCACGACAAAGGAGGAATCGTGGGAGTTATCGGTTACGGTCTCGGTGTTATCGGCGCTGGTCTTGCTATCGGCCTGTCTGCTCTGGGTGCTACGGGTGCTATGGCCCGTCAGCCTGAGGTCCAGGGCCGCGTGTTCACCGTCTTCATCATGGGCTCCGCCTTCGGCGAGGCTCTGGCTCTGATCGGCTTCGTTGTCGCGCTGATCGTTAAATAGCACGGAGCGTCAAGTATGAATCTTTCATCCCAGAAGAGCGCGATCGCACTCTCCGCGTCCGCGGCCGCGCTGCTCATGCCGGTTTCCGCGTTCGCCGAGGACGGCGCTGCCGGTGCGGACATCCTCATCCCTAAGATGGCGGAGTTCATCCCGGCGCTTATCGCCTTCCTGATTATCTGGATCGTGCTGGCCAAGGTCGCCCTGCCGGGCATCATGAAGACCATGGAGGAGCGCGGCAAGAAGATCGAGGAGAGCCTCGACGAGGCCGAGAAGACCAAGCAGGAGGCTATCGCCAAGCGCGCTGAGTCCGACTCGATCGTCACCGACGCCCGTCGTCAGGCTGCCGACATTGTTCTCGAGGCCCGTAAGGACGCCGAGTCCGAGCGCGCCCGTATCATCGAGGCTGCTCACAAGGAGGCCGAGGAGATCATCGCCAAGGCCCATACGACCGTCGAGGACGAGCGCAAGTCCATCTACGCCGGTGCCGCGAGCTCCATCGCCGACCTGTCCGTTGCCGTCGCCACCAAGATCGTGGGCGAGGCACTCGAGGACGATGCCGAGCAGAAGAAGCTCATCGAGCGTTACATCCAGGAAGCAGGTAGCCTGAATGCCGACTAGCCGCTATCAGGACAAGGTACTCGAGACCTACGCGCGCTCCCTTTTGGAAGCCGCCAAGGCCGAGAACCATGTGTTCGAGGACCTCGAGATGATCGAGCGTCTGGCTTCTGCCAGCCCCGAGATCATCGCCGTGCTCGACACCATGTCCAAGCGCGACCAGCTCGACCTTCTTCCCAAGGTGGCAGCTGCCTTTAAGTATGTTGCCGAGGAAGACGAGGATGTAGTGGGCGTGACCGTCACCACGGCGATCCCGCTCGACGACGAGCTGCGTCAAACCATCACTAAGAAATGCGAGCAGGACTTCGGCCGCAAAGTATTCCTTATCGAGCAGGTCGACCCGTCTATCGTGGGCGGCCTGGTGCTCGAGGCCCGCGGCGAGCGTCGTGACATTTCCGTCAAGACGCAGCTGCGCATCGCGCAGGAGACCCTCGCAAACTCTGCTAATTCGTACGGAGGTGAAGCCTAATGTCCGAAACCCTCAATGCCCAGGATATCGCCAAGAAACTGCAGGAGCAGCTCACGAGCCTCTCCGCGACGGTCGATACGCATGAGGTTTCAACGGTCGACGAGGTAGGCGACGGCATCGCGCGCGTCTCCGGCCTCAAGAGCGCCATGGCAGGCGAGCTTCTGGAGTTCAAGAGCTCCGATACCGGTGAGACCGTCTTCGGCCTTGCCCAGAACCTTGACCGTGACGAGGTCGGCGCCGTTCTGTTTGGTGCCGTCGACTCCATCAAGGAAGGCGACGAGTGCCGCACCACTGGCCGCATTATGGATATCCCTGTGAGCCGCGCCATGCTCGGCCGCGTCGTCAATCCGCTCGGCCAGCCCATCGACGGCCTGGGCGACATCGTCGCCACGCACCGTCGCCCCATCGAGTTCAAGGCCCCCGGCGTCATCGACCGTACCCCGGTGTGTGAGCCGGTTCAGACCGGTCTGCTCGCTATCGACTCCATGGTGCCTATTGGCCGCGGTCAGCGTGAGCTCATCATCGGCGACCGTAAGACCGGTAAGACCGCCATCGCCATCGACGCTATCCTCAACCAGCGCGGCAAGGGCATGGTCTGCATCTATGTCGCCATCGGCCAGAAGGCCTCCACGGTTGCCAACATCCGCGAGACCCTCGCTCAGCACGGTGCGCTCGACTACACCATCATCGTTTCGGCCACCGCTGCCGATTCCGCCCCTATGCAGTACATCGCGCCTATGGCCGGTGCCGCTATCGGCGAGTTCTTCATGTACAACGGTGAGGACGGCAAGCCCGCCAGCGAGACCAACCCCGGTGGCCACGTGCTCGTCATCTACGACGACCTGTCCAAGCAGGCTGTGGCTTACCGTCAGATGTCGCTGACGCTGCATCGTCCGCCCGGACGCGAGGCCTATCCTGGCGACATCTTCTACCTGCACTCTCGTCTGCTCGAGCGTGCCGTCAAGATGTCCAAGAAGAACGGCTACGGCTCCATGACGGCACTGCCGATCATCGAGACCCAGGACGGCGACGTCTCGGCCTACATTCCGACCAACGTCATTTCCATTACCGATGGTCAGATCTACCTGCAGTCCGAGCTCTTCTTCCAGGGCCAGCGCCCGGCAGTCGACGTGGGCATCTCCGTGTCCCGCGTCGGTGGTGACGCACAGACCAAGGCTATGAAGCAGGTCGCCGGCAACCTCCGTCTGGACCTCGCTTCGTACCAGGAGCTCGCTGGCTTTACGCAGTTCGGCTCCGACCTTGACGAGGCTACTCAGAAGCAGCTGACCCATGGTGCCCGCATGACCGAGCTCCTGAAGCAGCCGCGCTACAAGCCGTTCGAGGTTGGCGAGCAGATCGTTACGCTGTTCGCTGGCAACGAGGGCTTCCTGGATGACCTGGAAATCTCCGACGTGCTGCCCTTCCGTGCCGAGCTCATCGAGTACATGGACAATGGCTTTGGCTCGCTGCTCGACAAGGTTCGCGCCAAGAAGATCGATGATGACACCAAGGCTGAGCTCTTGCGCGTCATCGGCGACTTCAAGCAGCAGTTCATGGCCAAGCACCATTCGGATGTTTCTGGATCAGAGGAGAACTAAGCCCCATGGCCAACCTTCGCGACATTAAGAAGCGAATCTCCTCGGTTACCACGACCAAGCAGATCACGCGCACGATGGAGATGGTCTCTACGGCCAAGATCCGTCGTGCCCTCGATCGCTCCAAGCAGGCCGAGCCCTATAAGGAGGCGCTGACCGACGTCATGTTGACGGTCGCCGGCGACGCCTCCTGTTCGGGCACCGATCCCATGCTGCAGAAGCATGAGAGCGTCAAGCATGGCCTGATTGTCGTTATTGCCTCGGACCGCGGCCTTGCCGGCGGTTTCAATACGACGGTGGAGCGCACGGCCGAAAAGCTCGCCGCTTCTTGGGCGAACGACGGCATCGAGTGCGAGATCATCGCGTGCGGGCGTAAGCCGGCCACGTATTTCCGTGACCGCGAAAACGTCGTCATGCACTTTGAGGGCAACTCCTCTGAGCCCGATTTCAATCAGGCCCGCATGATCTCCTCTCATATCTGCGATGCGTATCGTGCCGGTGAGCTTGACCGTGTCGAGCTTGTCTACCACCACGCCAAGAATCGCGTGGATCAGGAGCTTCGCGTCGAGCATCTGTTGCCGCTCGACCCCGAGATGATCGCTATGGCCCACGGTCCGCGTAAGAACGAGACCGACGCCCCTAAGCGCATCTCGTCCACGTTCGAGTTCGTGCCCTCTCCCGAGCATGTTCTCGGCAAGCTTGTGCCGTCTTATATCCTGACGGTCATCTACCAGGCCCTGATCGATTCGGCGGCTGCCGAGCAGGGTGCACGCCGCAAGGCCATGCACTCCGCGACGGAAAACGCCACCGCGATCATCTCGACCCTTACCCGCACGTATAGTCGCGTGCGCCAGGCTTCGATCACGACCGAGATTAACGAGATCGTCGGCGGAGCCTCAGCATTGGAGGAACAGTAATGGCTAATAACACCGTAAAGCTTGCGGTCGAGGAAGCCACCAAGAAGACGACTGCCGGTGATGGTCGCATCGTGCGAATCATCGGTCCTGTCGTCGACGTCAAGTTTGACGGTGCGGTGCCCCCGATCTACAACGCGCTCACGGTCGAGGCCGAGACCCCGATCGGTCATCTGAGCACGATCCTCGAGGTCGAGAGCCAGCTTCCGGGCGGCGTCGTCCGCACGGTCGCCATGTCCTCGACCGACGGCCTGCAGCGCGGCCTCATCGCCACCGATACCGGTGAGCCCATGAAGATGCCCGTTGGCCCCAAGACGCTCGGCCGTATTTGGAACGTCATGGGCAAGCCCGTCGACGGCAAGCCCATGCCCGAGGTGGAGGAGTTCTACCCCATCCACCATGCAGCGCCCCGTTTCGACGAGCTCACCACCAAGACCGAGATCTTCGAGACCGGCATCAAGGCCGTCGACCTGCTCGAGCCCTACATCCGTGGCGGCAAGACAGGCCTGTTCGGCGGCGCCGGCGTCGGCAAGACCGTTCTGATTCAGGAGCTCATCAACAACCTCGCCCAGGAGCACGGCGGCACCTCGGTGTTCACCGGCGTCGGCGAGCGTACCCGCGAGGGCACCGACCTGTTCCTCGAGATGAGCGAGTCTGGCGTTATTGACAAGACCTGCTTGGTCTATGGTCAGATGAACGAGCCGCCCGGAGCGCGTCTGCGCATCGGTCTGGCCGGCCTTACCACCGCTGAGTACTTCCGCGATCGCGGCCAGGACGTTCTGCTGTTCATCGACAACATCTTCCGCTTCTCCCAGGCAGGTTCCGAGGTTTCCGCACTGCTGGGCCGTATGCCGTCCGCCGTTGGTTACCAGCCCACGCTGGCAACCGAGATGGGCGACCTCCAGGAGCGCATTACCTCGACCAAGACGGGCTCCATTACCTCCGTCCAGGCTGTCTACGTCCCCGCAGACGACCTGACCGACCCGGCGCCTGCCACGACGTTTACGCACCTCGACGCCACCACGGTTCTTTCGCGTAGCATTTCGTCGCTCGGCCTGTTCCCGGCTATCGACCCGCTTGCGTCTTCCTCCGACGCTCTCGATCCCTCGATCGTCGGCGAGGAGCACTACCGTGTCGCCGTCAAGGTCCAGGAGCTCCTGCAGGAGTACTCCGACCTTCAGGACATCATCGCCATTCTGGGTATGGACGAGCTGTCCGAGGAGCAGCGCCTTACGGTCAACCGTGCCCGTAAGATTCAGCAGTTCCTCTCGCAGTCCTTCCACGTCGCCGAGAAGTTCACCGGCAACCCCGGTGTCTACGTCCGCGTCGAGGATACCGTCCGCTCTTTCGCCGAGATTGTCGACGGCAAGGCCGATGACCTGCCCGAGCAGGCTTTCCGCTATGCTTCCACGATTGAGGACGTGCGCGAGCGCGCCCGCAAGATGGGGGAGAAGTAGGTTATGCGTATCCGCATCGTGTGCCCCGTGAGCTGCGCCTATGAGGGCGACGCTGCGTTTGTGTCGATTCCGTCCACGGATGGCGAGTTTGGCGTCCTGCCCGCTCACTCCAGCGAGATCTGCACGATCGACCGCGGTTACGTTCGCGTTTCCGATAAGGCCATGGGCACTGTCGACCACACGTTTGCCGTGGCCGGCGGCTATGCCCAGGTTGCGGACGATGTCGTGACCGTTCTCGCCGAGCGCGCTTGCGATTTGGCGACCGTCGATGCCGACAAGCTTAAAGTTGATATTCAAGGTTTTGAAGAGAAGCTGGGTAATTTGTCGGAGGATGATGCACGCCGCGCCTACCTCTATAATGAAATCGCATGGTGTAAGCTCAAGCTTGCCCAATAGTCAAACGATTTAGCGTTCGACCATTTGCGAACACATCATGCCCGGGATGGCTCAGCCATCCCGGGCATGCTTTTTGAAAGGGTAGACCTTGGATATTATCCGCGTTGAGGGTGGCCACGCCATCGGAGGCTCCGTGCCCGTCTCGGGTGCCAAGAACTCCGCACTCAAACTCATGGCGGCAACGCTTCTGGCGCCGGGCAAGACGACGCTGCAGAACGTGCCCGATATTTCCGATGTCCACGTGATGGGCAAGGTGCTCAAGGGCATGGGCGCTACGATCGATGTTCTCGACGAGCACACGCTCGAGATTGATACCTCTCAGGTCGATTCTTGGGAGGCCCCCTACGAGCTCGTTGCCAAGATGCGTGCTTCCACAGCCGTGATGGGACCCCTGCTGGGTCGCTTCCATCGCGCCAAGATCGCCATGCCGGGCGGCTGCAACCTGGGTGCTCGCAAGATCGATATGCACATTCTTGGTCTTGAGGCCCTGGGCGTTGAGTTCGATACCGCCCACGGTTACATCAACGCTAATGCGCCCCAAGGTCTGCGCGGTACCACCGTCACGCTCGAGTTCGCCAGCGTCGGTGCGACCGAGAACCTCATCATGGCCTCTGTGCGCGCACAGGGCACCACGGTTATCGATAATGCCGCCCGCGAGCCCGAGATCGTCGATCTCGCTAACATGCTCAACGAGATGGGCGCCAAGATTGTTGGCGCCGGTACGCCCGTCGTGACTATCGAAGGCGTGGAAGAGCTCCATCCCGTTACCCATCGCGTGGTGGGCGACCGCATCGAGGCCGGTACCTTTATCGTTGCCGGTGCGTTGATGGCCGACGATCGCGGTGTCGACGTCACGGGTTTTTGCCCCATTCACTTGGGCATGGTGCTCAAGAAGATGGAGCTCATGGGTATCGACTGCGAGCGCGTCGAGGATGGCGTCCATGTGAACCGTGCCGAGCGTATCAAGCCGGTCGACATCCAGACGCTTCCATTCCCCGGCTTCCCGACGGACATGCAGGCGCAGATTATGGTACTCTCCGCCCTTGCCGATGGTAGCTCCGTTATCACCGAGAACATCTTCGAGAATCGCTTTATGTTTGCCTCTGAGCTGGTGCGCATGGGTGCCGACATTCGTATCGAGAGCCATCATGCCATGATTCATGGCGTCAAGGGCTTCTCGGGTGCGCAGGTTACCTCGCCCGATCTGCGTGGCGGAGCGGCCCTCGTCGTAGCGGGCTTGATCGCCGACGGGACGACCGAGGTTTCGGCCATCCATCACATCAAGCGCGGCTACGAGCAGTTTGTCGAAAAGCTGCAGGCGCTCGGCGCGCATGTCGAGCATGCTACCGTCCCCGATCCCGTCATCTACTAATACAGGTTGCCTATGTTTAATAAAAAGCCCCTCGCGGATACCACCGCCCGAAGACGCTCAACTGGTGCGCAGGCCAAGATCTACAGTCGCGATAACGTGGCTCGCTATTCCGAGCGCGCTCGCCAACGTCGTCGTAGCCACACGATTCGTCACGTCGCGCTCATTGTCGTGCTTGGCGTGCTGCTGAGTGCCACTACCGCTGCCGGCCTGTGGTTTGCCACCATTATGGGCAAGCTCGGCGATTCTAATGTCATTACCGACAATCTGCGTCGGGTTCTGGTTGACACCGATGAGGCAAAGGATCCGTTCTACGTGCTGCTTCTTGGCACCGACGGCCGTCCGGGCGAGGATACGTACCGTGCCGACTCGATTATCCTGGCACGCATCGACCCCACGCAAAAGCAGGCGACGCTCATTTCCGTTCCGCGCGACACCAAGGTCGAGTACAAGGGCGAGACCATGAAGATCAACGCCTGCCATACCGTTGGCGGCGCCGAGGCTATGGTCGAGGCGGTCAACGAGCTGTGCGGTGTTCAGATTTCCCACTATGCCGAGGTCAGCTTCGACGGTATGCAGGCGCTGATTGATTCGGTTGGCGGTATCGACATTAACGCAACCGATGATGTTGACGACCCCGAGCACCTGGATATTAAGATTACCGCTGGCCAGCAGCATATGGACGGTGCCACCGCCCTTACCTATGCCCGCTGCCGCTACACCTATGCCGACGGCGATTACACGCGCATGCGCCACCAGCGTCAGGTGCTTGGCGCCCTTGCCAACCAGATTCTCAATAACTTCGATGCCACGAAGATCTTTGGCCTGGTTAATTCGCTGTCCGATATGCTCGTAACCGATATGAGCGTTCAGGATATCGTGGCTACGGTCAACGCCATGCGCGGTATGGATGTCGACGGTATCTACTCGGCCAACCTGCCCTCGTACGCCGACGACAGCACCATGATCGACGGTGTGAGCTACGTCTTTGTCTACGAGGACGAGCTCAAGGAAATGATGGAGCGCGTCGATGCCGGCAAGGATCCCAAGGGTCCCAACACCATGGGTCTTTCCGACGGTTCCAGCTCTACGATCGGCGACCTGAACAACAACACGTCTGACGACTACGCAAACGGTACCGCAACCTCATCGGTCAGCTCTGACGATCCCGATGACTCAAGCGATTCGAGCGATTCGGACTACTACGAAGAGCCGACCGGCGACGGCAACGGCTACGAAGCCAACTACTAAGTTACGGCGTTTTACCAAACGCCGTAACGGCTCGACGCTGCGCGCCGCCCAAGACGACAATTTGTCATTCAAAAGGCAGGACATGACTAGAAGGTCAATGCCCTGCCTTTTTCATGCCAACTTGTTCGCCTTGGACGTCGCTCGCTGACGTTGGCTCAACCTGCGGTGCTGACTACTCCCCTTGCACCAAAAACCGCCCCGTTCTCGGTTTTGAGGACGGGGCGGTTTTGCTTACCTAGATTGTTCGAGTTCCCTATGCAAAGCGGGCGACGAGCTCCTGGAGCACGTCGGTCATCTTGACGAGCGAACTGACCGGGACGAACTCGTTGACGCCGTGGTAGCAATAGCCGCCGGTGGAAAGGTTGGGGCAGGGCAGACCGCGGAACGACAGCTGCGCGCCGTCGGTGCCGCCGCGAATCGGCAGCACTTGGGGCTCAACGCCGCAGGCAAGGTAGGCTTCCTTGGCAACATCAATAAGCTCGGGATAGTCACGAACGATCTCGGCCATATTTCGATACTGCTGCTTAATCTCGACCGTCACGCGCTCCTCACCCAGACGCAGGTTGAGCATCGAGGCGGCGGCGTCAAAAAGGTTGAGTTTCTGCTGGAACTTGGCGGCGTCATGGTCACGGACGATATAGCGCGCTGTGGCGTGATCGACGGTCGCAGATACACCCTCAAGGTGATAAAAGCCCTCGTAGCCTTCCGTATACTCCGGGCGCTGCACGTAGGGGAGCAACGCGTTGAAGTCGCAGAACAGATTGCCTGCGTTGATCATACGGCCCTTGGCGTCGCCCGGGTGGATGGACTGGCCCTCAAAGCGGACGGTCGCCTCGGCGGCGTTAAAGCACTCCCACTCCAGCTCGCCGATGGGGCCGCCGTCGACCGTGTAGGCGTACTTGCAGCCAAAGGTATCGATATCCAGCAGCTCGGCTCCGTGGCCGATCTCCTCGTCAGGGCAGAAGCAAATGCCGAGTGCGGGATGGGGCAGAGAAGGGTCCTGAGCGATACGCGCGACAAGTGACATGATCTCGGCGACGCCTGCCTTGTCGTCCGCGCCCAGCAGCGTGGTGCCATCGCTGCAGACCAAGTCCTCACCCGCGAGGTCGTTCAGGGCGGGAAGCTTGGCGGTACTCATGGCAACGGGCTTACCGTCAACCGTGCCGCAGACCAGGTCGCCGCCTTCGTAGTGTACGATGTGCGGTTTCACGCCGGCACCCGGTGCAACTTCGGTGGTGTCGAGATGGGCGATCAGGCCCAGGGCGGGCTTGTCCTCAGCGCCCACACTTGCGGGGATATGCGCGCAGACATAGGCGTGCTCGGTCACGTGGGCATCTTCCGCACCAAGCTCGCGCAGTTCTTCAGCCAGTACGTTGGCAAGATCAAACTGAACGGCGCTCGAGGGTACCTGGTCGCAGTTTGCATCCTCGGACTGCGTGTTGATCTGGACGTAGCGCAAAAAGCGCTCGAGGACATCGGGGTTTGTGGTGGTGTTTTCCATAAAGACTGCTCCAATCTTGGTCGTCGTGTGCAACAAGAACTCTAGCACGGTATGCCACGGCATACCGCGACGCTTGGATGGGGTAAAATCAGCCATTGAATGCAGAAGGGACGGAAGATCATGGATACGACAAATAGCTCGCGCGAACTGCATCTGACGGTGGCGAACGAAGACTACTTGGAGTGCATGGTTCGCATTGAAAGCGAAGAGGGGGAAACCAACGGTGTGCGATCGGTCGACATCGCGCAGCGCCTTGGCGTCTCCAAGGCATCGGTCAATAAAGCGGTTTCGGCGCTCAAGGCATCCGAGCTTGTCGAGCAATCGCACTACGGCAAGGTAATCCTGACCGATCGCGGCCGCGAGGTTGGCACGGCTATCTGGTACCGTCATCGCCTCATCCGCACGTTTTTGGTTCAGGAGCTCGGTGTCGAATTTGAGCGAGCCGATTCCGAGGCCTGCATGATGGAGCATGCGCTATCCGAGGACACGATGAGCCGCTGGCTCGCCTATCTCGAAAAGCAGGGAATCAGCGTCGAGGAATAGCGGGATATATATGGATACGAGTTATTACAACCGCTTTGGTGCCGAGGAACTTGCGCGCCGCTTGTCGAGCGAGACCTTGTTGGCGCAGGGCCCCATGGGCAGTGTTTTGTTGAGTGAGTACGATGCCGCCGACATTCCACCGGCGTTTTGGAATCTGGCGGAGCCGCAGACCGTTTCTCGTATCCATCGCTTGTATGTCGCCGCTGGCGCGCAGGTGCTCATTACCAACACCTTTCAGGCATCGAGCTATGCCCTCAAGCACGACCAGATTGCGCCGTCCGTGGCGGAGGTCAATCGCGGGGCCGTCGACGATGCCCGCCAGGCGCACCCTCAGCTGCTGCTGGGCTCGATGGGCCCGATCGGTATTGAGTGGTTTGCCGAGGACTCTGCCGAGTATCGTGAAATCCGAGGCATTGCGCGCGAACAGGCGCACGCCTTGCTCAATGCCGGCGTTGACGGTCTGCTGATCGAGACGGTGACGTCTATCCGTAATTTGCAGCCCATGCTTGCCGGTGCCCGAGATGCCGCCGACGGTATGCCTGTTCTGGTGAGTTTTGTCGTTGACGATAAAGGCGACCTGTTGGGCGATGGCCTCAACATCGAGGCAGCCGTTTTGTACGCCGAAAAACACGGCGCAAACTCGATTGGTGTTAATTGCTGTTCGCTTGCGGCCGCGAACGCGGCGGTGCCCAGGATGGTTGCATCGGCGACTACTCCCGTCACGGTGCGTCCCAACGTAGGCGATCCGGTCCAGACTCAGGATGGCCCCGTATGGCACGAGAACCCCGAAGCTTTCGCGCGCGCATGCATCGAATGGAGACATGCCGGTGCCGCAATGGTGGGCAGTTGCTGCGGAACTACGGCAATCACTACGGCAGCGATGGCCGAGGCGCTCGATATATAAAGGGCAAAACCGCTCCATACGGGGCGGTTTTTTTATTGCCTGCATGTCCTCGGCAGCATTTGCCCAAATGGTGAATGCTGGTGCCGGCAGGTTGCCGAGTGCGTGTTGCGGGTATACCCCATACGTACCATGATCCAAACACTGTGAGGTGTCTGCGCGTGTGCGCGATAATTCATTTTGGAACTGACGGTTGGCGCGCTCGCGTCGATGAGGACTTCACTGCCGATAACGTTGCCCGTATCGCCGATGCCGTCGGCGAGTTGTGGCAAAAGACCAATCCGGGCAAAACGGTATATATAGGGTTCGACACCCGGCCCCTGGCGCGCGAGTTCGCTGAGCTTGCGGCGGGTGTGCTAGCAGCGCACGGGCTGGACGCCGTGCTCGCTTCGCGACCTGTTCCGACCCCTGCCCTTACGTGGGCGGCGGCTTATGACGGTGAGGCGTGCGGCGCGCTCATGGTGACGGGGTCCCATCATCCGCAGGGTTATCTGTGCCTCAAGATTCGCATGGGTGACGGCTCGACCGCCAACCAGGATGTCATCGAAGAGCTCGAAGAGACCGTGGCTCCCGAGCCAATGGGGATCGAGGGGCAATATCGCACCGCGGATATTATTCCTGACTATATGCAGGCGGTGGCATCGTTTGTCGATGCCGAAGCCATCCGCGCCGCGCACCTGCGCGTGGTTGTTGATCCCATGGGCGGCGCAGCCCAGGGCTATCTAGCCGATTTGCTGCGCGAGCTTGGCGTTGAGGTGCACGAGATTCACGCCGGGCAGGCGTCTGACCAAGAAGATATCTGCCCCGACCCCGTTGAGCCTTGGGTGGACGCTTGCGAGCGCACGGTTATCGAGGACGGAGCTTGCGCTGGCCTGGTGACCGACGGCGACGCCGACCGTATCGGCGCGGTTGACGAGCGCGGCAGATATATACATCCGCATCAGATCATGGCGCTCGTTTTGGGCGACTTGGTTCAATTTCGTAATTTGGAGGGGCGCGTCGTCGTCAATCTTTCGTGCTCGACGCTCGTGCGTCGCATTGCCGAGGCGCTTGGCTGCCGCGTGACCGTCAAACCGGTCGGTTTCAAATATATAGCGGCAGAGATGAAGAAGGGCGGCGTCCTCATAGGCGGCGAAGAAGCCGGTGGTATCGGCATAGCCGCGCATATGCCCGAGCGCGATGGAATCCTCGCCTGTCTAATTCTGTGTGAGCTTATGGCAAAGACGGACGCGCCTTTGGGCGTTCTGGTCGACCAACTCGAGGACAGTTTTGGTAAGACGAGTTACGGTCGACGGGATTTGCGCCTTGAGGCCGAAGATGCCGAAACGTTACGAACCCTGCTGCCGGGCGTAAACCCCAAGTCGATTTGTGGCAAGGTGCCGCAAAACGTTAGTCATATGGATGGCTTGCGTTTGGCATTCGAGGATGACACGTGGCTGCTGGTCCGTCCTAGCGGGACCGAACCAGTGGTGCGCGTCTACGCCGAGGGGTTCTCGGTGGAAGAACGTGATGAGTTGCTCGATGCTGGCTGTGCTTTAGCTAGGGGGACGTATCCGCTTTAACCATGAGACTGCCTTATATAAAGAGATGCTCGGCGAGCGGTAGGTAACGGCTGGCAAACGTTAGTCGGATTCCAAGATGTGTAGGAAATGTGTACGCCCAGATTCCCGCCCCCGGGGCCCCTCCGGTCTGGCAATATATCTCCTTGCCGCGCGGCCCGGTGGAACCGGATGAGCCGCGGGGCGTGCACCTTGAGAACCGGATACTGCGAGGATGGACACTAACTTCAGTGTCGCA
>CALLFD010000383.1 GCA_937997605.1 uncultured Collinsella sp.
GCCGCATCCGTCGCCTGGTCCCCGCCGTGGTGACCGTCGTGGTGGTGACCTGTGCGCTGTGCACCGTCTTCAACCACGTGATGCTCACCAAGATGCGCCCCGATATCCTGCCGTCGCTGCTGTTCTTCAACAACTGGTGGCAGATTGCCCAAAACGTCTCGTACTTCAACGCCCTGGGCGATCCCTCGCCGCTTACGCACTTTTGGTCGCTCGCCATCGAGGAACAGTTCTACCTGGTTTGGCCCCCGCTGCTGCTCGCTATGGTATCCATGCACATGAGCAAGCCCAACACGCGCCGCGTGGTTCTGGGCCTTGCCGCGGTATCTGCCCTTGCCATGATGGTGCTTTACAACCCTGCCGCCGACCCCAGCCGCGTGTACTACGGCACCGACACCCGCGTGTTCTCGCTGCTGCTGGGTGCCTGGATGGCCTTTATCCCCGATCGCGACCTGGCGCCGGTGCGTCTCGCTCGTCGTTTGGGGCTCAATCGCCTGGCCGGCGCCGCCAAGCACGGCAAGAACGCCGAGGGCAAGCCTGGCGAGAAGGCCGACGAATCAGCCGAGACCGGCCCGGCACAGCCGAGCGCCCTCGTGCGCTTTTGGTCCTCGCCCGCATCCATCGATGTGCTGGGCGTCGTGGGTCTGGTTGGCCTTGCTGCCATGGTCGCGCTCACCAACGGCTACACTCCGTTCCAGTATCGCGGAGGCACGCTGCTGTGCTCAATCCTCACGCTCATGGTTATTGCCGCCTGCGTGCAGCCCCAGGGAATGGTTGCCCGCGCGCTGTCCGCCGAGCCGCTCGTGTGGATTGGCAAGCGCTCGTACAGCATCTACCTGTGGCACTATCCGCTGCTGTTGCTCATGAACCCGGTCGCCAACATCAACGATACGCCCTGGTGGCAGTACATTTTGCAAGTGCTGCTGGTGGTCGCCGTAGCCGAGTGCTCCTATCGCTTTATCGAAACGCCGTTTAGAAAGGGCGCCTTCGGTCGCACCGTCGCCGAATTCCGCGATGGCACCACCACGCCCGCCAACTGGGCACGCGCACACGTCCCCGTCTGCGCAGCCTGCGCTGTCGTGTTGGTCGTTGCACTGGGCGGCCTGATCTTTGTGCCCGAGACGTCTGCGCTGAGCGGCGAGGGCGCCGAGGTTCTGAACAAGGAAGCCAAAAACACCGCGCCCACCGACCAGCAGGCGGCCGACGACACCGACAAGGACAACGACGGCTTCCCCGATGGCTCCTACGACCTGTTGATGATCGGTGACTCCGTGTCGCTGCGTGCCGTGGACACCTTTGACGGCGTGTTCCCGCACAGCCATATCGATGCCGAAAAGGGCCGCCAGTTCGATGCGGGCCGTGCGACATTTGAGGGCTATCTCCAACAGAACCTTGCCGGCAAGATCGTGGTCTTTGCGCTGGGCACCAACGGCTTGGTAACCGACGACCAGATCGACGCCATCATGGCCGATGCAGGAGATAAGCGTATTGTGGTGTTTGTGAACACGCGCAGCCCGCAGCCGTGGGTTGGCTCTACTAACCAGGCCATCGCCAACGCCGCTACGCGCTACAAGAACGTGCGCGTTATCGACTGGTACGGATACAGTACCAACCGCAACGACCTGTTCGATGGCGATGGCACGCACCTATCGACCACTGGCGTGACTGAGTACCTCAACTTGATCCACGATGCCGTCAAGAAGGACCTGCCCGTGCATCCCGAGGATCACGTCAACGATCCGCAGCCGGCAGCCGTCAAGTCTGCCACCGACGCACTCGTCAATGCGCTCGCTCTCAAGCCGCACAAGCTGGGCACCGACAAGTAACCTGCAGCGCAAACTTCCCACATCCGGAGGGGGTGTCTGCCACGGCAGACACCCCCTCCGGCAGTTAGGGACACTCCTGGCGCAGCCAATGAAGACCTCTACGGATGAATTCCAGGCCGCTCCGTCGCTCCAGACATCGTTTCCGCGCCTCGTGCCTGCCCCAAACAATCAAAACAAGCCCTTTTCGCCGCACCCTCAAAGG
>CALLFD010000384.1 GCA_937997605.1 uncultured Collinsella sp.
CGAAGCAGTAGGGCACGCCGCCGACGGATACGGGGCCGCGCGCCAGCGCGCCGGAGCCAGTCGCGTAGTACCAGGTCCCGCCGTCGAGGACCCACCCGGTCGCCATGGCGCCGGACGAATTAAACCAGTACAGGGAGCCGTTGCACTCGTGAAGGCCGGTTGCCATGGCACCGCCCGCGTCGGGCTCGAGCCAGTACCACGTGCCGCTCTGAAACAACCATCCGGCATACGCCTTACCGTTGGAGGCTGCATAATACCAGGTGCTGTCAATTAGTTGCCAATGATAAAGGGAGACATCAACATACGCGTAGTTCATATCAACGTTGCCGTTGATTCCAGGGACTTTTCCGTTGCTCTTATACTGCCAAAAACTGTAATTGCCGGTATAGTCACATTGCGAGTTATATTGAGCAATCCAATGATCCCAAGAGCTACTCTTAAATACAGAGTCAGTCAAAATGTTGTTAAACCAATTTAAATTTGCATAAATACCAGGCTCATATCCTGCGGCAGAAATCCTATTACAAAAAACCTGCGCCCTCGATGCAATTCCGGTTTGACGTCCATTTGCAATTATCGAGTTATCCTCAAGATCGTAATACACCGGCAATCTTGGATTATGTCCAGAAAGGCAATTGATCACCATTGATGCCTCATCGGCTGCCTGCTGATTATCAAAAGCATATGAATAGATATAGACGCCGTAGGGAATTCCGAGTCGCTCGCACTCAGAAATATTTCGATTAAATTGATAGTCAACTCGACCGCCCCAAGATGGAGCGCCAAATCCAACACGCAGAATAGCGAAATCGATACCAGAAGCCTTAACAGCATTCCAGTCAATACGTCCTTGATGCTCACTGACATCGATGCCCTGCGCCGTAGCCCCATCGGGAAGAATGTCCATGGACAATAAGGCTATTCCATCTTCTTCGGAAGAAGCATCCTCTGCGACCAATTGCCCATCCTCATAACGCCAGGAATTCTCAACTAGGGACCGCGCAGCTTCCGCGTTCGAGGGGAAAACAAACACAGAAATGGGCGCAAGGACCATCAGCACCAACAATGCCGAAAATAACTTAAGATGTTTGCTCATGTAAACCTCGTCATTCGTTCTTGTTTGCGTTTAGCTTACAGCATGGCTGTGAAAGATTTCCGAACATCCGACTGGACAAGATGCCATCTAGGACGACAAATAACTGCACGCAATACCACAATGTAAACAAGAACTTCCCAGCAGGGTGAAACCAAGGACTCCTAGTCCCTACTCTTACCCCCCAAGAATACGGACTTCAAATAAACTTTCAAACTAGATGTCAAAAAGGTAGGGGACCCAGAGAGTCCCCTACAACTCAGAATTCTAACGAATCAATATTACTTTCGATGGACCCAAAGCGGTCAAACCGGAGATGCGGTTTCCATAACCATCACTATGCCAGAACAAATTTTCGCTCGGCGAATTGCCCCAGAAAAAGCCAATGTGGCTATCGTCGGCATATGGGTTGTAAGGATTGAAGAACACAATGTCCCCCTTACGAGCCAAGCCACTGCGCAACAACTCATCAATAGAGTTGAAATAAGTCACGTTCGCGCACGTATCGATAGCGTAGCCGTACCAACGATAAGCGTTAACGCAGCCGCCCCTTCCGGGACCTCCACTCCAAGGGGAATGGCTCTGCTCGGCGGCAATGGGAGCTAAATTACCGCCCGCTTTCATATACGCATGCGATACAAATCCGCCGCAGTTCATACCGGTATACCCATCCCAACGAGGATCACCCTTTGGATACATGCATGTTTCTTGGCTAAGATGCGTATCGTAGGGTGTTCCACGGTAATAGCCATCGTTTTCGTGGCTCATAAGCCAATTGACCAGGCTGGACCTATTAACCCCCAAAACAGAACCAGACGTATTCAACCATGCACCACTTGCATTGAAGTAGTAGTCGACGCCATCGATTTTCAGCCACCCGTTAGCAAACATAGCGCCCGAAGGCTGAAGCCAGTACCACGTGCCGCGGTCATTGAGCCATCCGGTCTTCATCTTGTAGGTGGAAGGATCCATCCAATACCACGCACCGTTAACATATTGCCAACCAGACTTAAGGACACCATTGGAAGATGCGTAATACCAAGTATTGCCGCTTTCGTCAGAAGCGTCTTTCGACATAATCCAACCAGATGCTACATTGACGGCACCGTTTGCATCCGCATAGAAAACCGCGTCTCCAATATGAATCACACCTGGCAATGAAGACGAGTCAGCACGATCAGCGACTACGGGAGATCCATCAGATGAAGTAGGCAACGGCTCGCTCAGTGCTCCAGACGAATTCGCCCATGCCATACCGTCGCTCAAGTTAATCCAGCACGAAGATGCCATCGCACCGGAATCATAAGAAAAATAGCGCGTGTTTCCTACCGCGAATTCACCAGTACACATTGCGCCGGATACATCATCAAGGTAATACCAGGCGCTTCCGAACTTTATCCATCGTCCTCGTTGAATAGCTCCATTTGATGCGGCGTAATACCAAGTACCATCAACAAGTGCCCAGCCTGTTGCCATGGCGCCTGAACTCGTAAGGAAATAGGTGGACGACTCCACTTGCATAAAGCCCGTGAGCATAATATGGCTTCCTGGATCCAGGTAATACCAAGAATTCCCTAGAAGTAACCAGCCTCCATGCAGTAAGCCGTTGGAGTCAGCGTAATACCAGTTGTTGTCAATAAGAGCCCACTGGGAGGAGAGCATGGCCCCTGAGCTGTTAAAGCTATAAGAAGTGCCATTACATTCTTTCAACCCGGTGGCCATAGAACCGTCTGCAGGATCAAGCCAGTACCAACGACCCCCATCCGAGAGCCAGCCTTTCACCATGGCACCAGAGCCGGAGAAATAATGCCAGACGGAAGCATCAAGGTGCCATCCGATAAGCATTGCGCCAGAAGAGGAGAATCCATACGTGGCTTCCCCGATCTGCAGCATTGTATCGTGGACCATCTTGCCCTCATCATCCAGCCAATACCAGTTGCTGCCGTCTGAAAGCCAGCCTTTTACCATGGCGCCAGAACCGGAGAAATAACGCCAAGCAGAAGTGGGGCCTGTAGAATCTAGGTACCAGCCGACACGCATTGCACCCGAAGAGGAGAATCCATAAGTTGCACCCCCGACTTGAACCAATCCATCCTGAGCCATTCGACCTTCGTCGTCGAACCAGTACCAGCTACCGTTTATGTGTCTCCAAGAAGAAACAGCGATTGTTCCGTCGGACAAGCCCCAACGCCAATAACCAGCCCCTTCTTCGGGTGATATCCACCCCTGATGCCAAACAATTTGATTCGAAACCTCAGAAGGGGTCTCATTATCAACCTGAGAGTTCTGCTCGACAGCGAAGGTCGATTCGCGCTGAGCATCAACGCCTGACTCGACAGAAGCAATAGCAACGTTAGATGCGGGACCTTCGTCAGTGTTATTCGAATCAAGGGCGTATAACATCGAGGGCGAACCCAAAAGGAGTCCCAAAGAAACAAGGCCCGAAAAGACCAACACCCCGAATGAGCATTTCTTCATAGCAGCACGGTATCCAATCACGCAGCGACCCCGTCACCTCAGGGCAACGGGGCCTCAATCAAAACTAGCTCAATAATGCGTTAGCCAATTTGTTGGCAGTTCTTGCACTCTCGTAAAGCACCGCGCTTCCGGGCCTCCTGGATAGAGATCTGCGAATAGCCCTTTGCGTCCTTGCCAACGGTACGACACTTATGCGTATGGTAAACATCGCTACCGCTCTTATACCAAACTAAACCGTAGTCCGGAATCCACTTGCCGTCCTCGCCGACATAGTAGGAGCCAACCCAGGCATTCGTAGCCATGGCGCCGGAAGACTGGAGGTAGTAGTCGCCGACCCAGGCGTCGTGGGCCATAGCGCCGGAACCGCTAAAGTAGTACCAGGCGCCGCCGACCTGACGCCAGCCGGTGGCCATCGCACCGGAATCGCTGAACCAGTACCAAGAGCCGCCCAGGCTGCGCCAGCCGTTAGCGACCATGGCGCCCGAGCCGTCGAGATAGAACCACGCACCGCCGATGTTGAGCCAGC
>CALLFD010000385.1 GCA_937997605.1 uncultured Collinsella sp.
ACGCGATTACAGACTGTGACTGGAGTTCAGACGTGTGCTCTTCCGATCTGGAGTTAACGTTCTGTCCCAGCAGCGTAATCTCGCGCACGCCCTGGCGCACCAGACCTGTCACCTCGTCGACAATCTCCTCGAAGGGACGGCTCTTCTCACGACCACGGACGTAGGGCACGATGCAGTACGTACAGAAGTTGTTGCAGCCCGTCATAATGGGCACCCATGCGTGATACTGCGTCTCGCGATGCCACGGCATACTCATGGCGTCGGTATCCTCATGCTCATTCGTGCGGATATGGCGCTTGCCATCCAAAAACGCCTCGGCGATAAGCTCGGCCACGTGAGCAATAGAATGGGTGCCAAAAATGACGTTGACGTTATCGACGTTGGTGAGCAAGCCCTCGCCGTCGCGCTGGGCGATGCAGCCGCCCACGGCGACCACGCGCTTACCCGAAGGCGAAGGAGGAAGGCTCTTGCAGGAATTGCACTGACCGTACAGGCGCGTATCGGCAGCCTCGCGCACACAGCACGTCATGAACACGACAATATCGGCATGCTCGGGATCGAGCGCCATAAGACAGCCATACGAATCGAGCAAGCCACTCACGCGCTCGGAGTCGTGCTGGTTCATCTGGCAGCCGAATGTGCGGATAAAATAGGTTTTACCGGCAAGAATATCGCGTACGGAACGCTGGTCCATGAGCTTACATCCTAACGATGGTATCGACGGGGCGCATAGGTGCTACAAGCGTGCAGATGGCTCGCTTACGCAACAGGCTTAACGTCGTCCATGACGACGCTATCCATAGCAGCCCGATTAATCTGGTGAACGTAGATAGAGAGACGAATCGCAGTGCGCGACTCCCCGTTAATGAGGATGTCGGAGAACACCGGCGCGCAGGAAACATCAAAGCCGGTCGGAATCAGAAAGCCGCGCGCAATGGCAACGGCCTTGATGGCCTGGTTGACGGCACCGGCACCGACGCATTGAATGTTGACGGGGACGCCATCTTTGACCATGCCGGCAATGGCGCCGGCAACGGACGCGGGCGATGATTTGCTTGATACCTTCAGGCAATCCATGAAGAAACTCCTGCGTTTAAAAGTACGTTTTAACTGCAATAACTGTATCGTACCGAG
>CALLFD010000386.1 GCA_937997605.1 uncultured Collinsella sp.
CCGATCGGCATCGTGAATGCGGCCGATGGCGGTAAGTTCGGCGTTATCGAGCGTTTGCACGCCCAGAGAAACGCGTGTGACACCAACCTTGGCAAGCGCAGCGGCAAGCTCGGCGGTCAGCGATTCGGGATTGGCCTCGCAGGTAAACTCAACGGGGGCGCACCACGCACGAATACGCCGCGCCAGCTCCACCAGGCGCTCCCCCGCCAGCGACGGCGTACCGCCGCCAACATAGACGGTGCGAATCTGGTCGAGGGCCCCAGCCTTGCCAAAAGCATCGAGGCGCGCGTACAACTGCTCAAAATAGGAATCGAGCGCGGCATCCAAATCACACGAAGCAAAGCTGCGCGAGTCGAAGTCGCAGTAGCGGCACTTTTGGGCACAGAACGGCACGTGCACGTACAGCGCGGTAACGGCCACCCTTAAGCCTCCAGCGGATGAGGGGGCACCGATTCGCCGGCGGCAAGGGCAGCCTCGCAGGCCACCACATCATGCTCGATCTCATCGACCAGCGCCATAAACTCCTCATACGTGGAGCAGCGCACCACATGGGCACGCCAAGCGGCGGCATGGGGCATGCCTTTTAAGTACCAGCTTGCGTACGTGCGGGCACGCGACATGAGCGGCAGGAGCTCATGCGTCAGCGTTAGGTGCTCACGCAGGGCGTCCAGGCGCTCGCGTGAGGAGCGAGACGGCACCGGCGTAGCGTCGAGTGCAAGGGCGCGAGCATCGCCGAACACCCAGGGGTTGCCATAGATACCGCGCGCGATAAACACCGCGCTGGCACCCGAGCTGCGCAGATGCTCCGCGGCATCCTCGGCGCAGAACACATCGCCCGAACCGATCACGGGAATCTCGACGGCATCTGCGACCTCATCGACGACCGACCAATCCGCCTGGCCAGTGTAGAGCTGCGTAGCGCAACGACCATGCACGGCGACTGCGGCAGCCCCTGCACCCTCAAGCATCTGGGCAAATGTCGCGGCATTGCGGTCCTCGGCATAAAAGCCTTTGCGAATCTTGACGGTCACGGGCACGTGCGCCGCGCCCACCGTGGCCTCGACGATCTTCTCCGCAAGGTCGGGCGTGCGCATGAGCGCCGAGCCCTCGCCCTTGGTGACAACCTTGCGGGCGGGGCATGCCATATTGATATCGATGAGCGACAGGCGATCGCCAACGCGCTCCTCGACGGCGGCGACGGCGCTCGCAAACTGATCAGGCTTGGAGCCGAAGAGCTGCACGCAAATCTGCTGCTCTTCGTCAGCCGGTAGCACCAGGCGCCAGGTCTTGTTGCTGGCATAGGCAAGGCCCGCCACGCTCACCATCTCGCTGTAGGCAAGGTTGGCACCGCGGCGGCGGCACATGATGCGGTAGGCTGGGTCGGTCACGCCCGCCATGGGAGCCATAAGGAACGGCTGCTCGACATAGGCGCCCAGCAGCCGCTTGCTGTATTCAGAAAGCGCCATGGATCTACTCGTCCACCTTGAGGATCGCCATAAAGGCCTCCTGCGGGACCTCTACCGAGCCGATGGCCTTCATGCGCTTCTTGCCCTCTTTCTGCTTCTCGAGCAGTTTGCGCTTACGAGAAATATCGCCGCCGTAGCACTTGGCAAGCACGTCCTTGCGGCGCGCTTTGACGGTAGAGCGGGCAATGATCTTGTTGCCGATAGCACCCTGGATGGGCACCTCGAACAGCTGACGCGGGATGATCTCCTTGAGCTTGTCGCACAGACCGCGGGCCAGGCCATAGGCCTTGTCCTTGTGCACGATAAACGACAGCGCGTCCACCTCATCGCCCGAAAGCAAGATATCGAGCTTCACAAGCTCGGAAGGACGATACTCGTTGAACTCGTAGTCGAGCGAGGCATAGCCCTTAGTGCGGCTCTTGAGCTGGTCAAAGAAGTCCAAGATGAGCTCGGCAAGCGGCATATCGAAGCGCATCTCGACCGATTTGCTCGTCAGGTGGATCATGTCGGTCGTGACGCCGCGGTGCTCGATGGCGAGCTGCATGACGGCACCCGTGTACTCAGGCGGGCAGATGATCTTTGCCTTGAGGTAGGGTTCCTCGATACGTTCGATGCGCGTGGCCTCGGGAAGGTCCTGCGGGCTGCGGACATCGATCATTTCGCCGTCGGTCTTGTAGACGTGATAGTCGACCGAGGGACTCGTGGCAATGAGGTCCAGGTTGAACTCGCGCTCCAGGCGTTCCTTGACGACTTCCATGTGCAGCAGGCCCAGGAAGCCCACGCGGAAGCCAAAGCCGAGCGCCACCGAGGTCTCGGGCTCCCACACCAACGACGGGTCGTTGACGTGCAGTTTATCGAGGGCGTCACGCAGGTTCTCGTAGTCCTTATTATCGATCGGGAACAGGCCCGTATAGACCATGGGCTTGGCCTCGCGATAACCGGGAAGCGGCTCGGGGCAGGGGTTCGACGCCCACGTAAGGGTATCGCCCACGCGAACGGCCTCGGGGTCCTTCAGGCCCGTGACCACGTAGCCCACCTCGCCGACCGTCAGCGCATCGACCGGAGTCTCGGCGGGACGCTTGACGCCCACGCCATCGACCAAAAAGTCGCCCTTTGCCTGCATCATGCGCAAGGTATCGCCCTTTTTGATGGAGCCGTCAAAGATGCGCACCGTGGCGACGACGCCACGATACTCGTCGAAGTATGAATCCAGAATGAGTGCCTTGAGCGGCGCATTCGCATCGCCCTTGGGCGGAGAGATCAGAAAGACAATGGACTCCAGCAGATCGTGGATGCCCTCGCCGGTCTTGCCCGAGACACACACGGCATCATCGGCAGGGATCGCCAAGTCATCCTCGATCTCGGTCTTGACCTCATCGGGATGGGCCGAGGGCAGGTCGATCTTGTTGATGGCCGGCACAATGTCCAGATTGGCGTTCATGGCGAGCGTCGCGTTGGAGACGGTCTGCGCCTCGACGCCCTGCGTGGCGTCGACGACGAGCACCGCGCCCTCACAGGCTGCCAGCGAGCGCGAGACCTCATAGGTAAAGTCAACGTGGCCCGGCGTATCGATCAGATTGAACTGATACGTCTCGCCATCGTCGGCGTCATAGGACACGCGAACGGCATTGGACTTGATCGTGATGCCGCGCTCGCGCTCGATATCCATGGTGTCGAGCAGCTGCGACTCCATGTCGCGTTCGTCGACGGTATGGGTGAGCTCGAGGATGCGATCGCTGATCGTGGACTTGCCATGGTCGATGTGCGCAACGATTGAGAAGTTGCGGATGTGGGAAATGTCAATTGAAGTATTCATGCGGACTATCTTACCCGAGCGGTACAAAAAATGGAGCCTGTTCCATAAAACAGGCTCCATTTATGCGCGTAATCTGTGTGGTGTGAAATTTACAACTTAGGCGTTGATGCTGTTCACGAGCTTGGCAAGACCGGACTTGCGGTTGGAAGCCTGGTTCTTGTGGATAACATGCTTGGCGGCAGCCATGTCGAGACGCTTGGTGACGGTCTTGAGGGCAGCCTGGGCCTTCTCGGCGTCGCCCTCGGCGACGGCGGACTGGACGTGCTTGGTCAGCGTCTTGAGCTCGGACTTGACAGCCTTGTTACGCATGCGAGCTGCCTCATTGGTGCGGATACGCTTCTTCTGAGACTTGATGTTTGCCACTTCTGGAGTTCCTTTCGAGTTCCTTGCAAAAAATGTATGACACCTCTGAGACACGGTGAGGTCATGCAAGCGCCTACTATAGCACGCTCCCCCTCAAAGGGATAGAACGAATTTGTCAAATAGGCAGGTATCATCACGATTTTCTCAAGATGTTCGTAATCCAGAGCAAAAGCGCGGTCTGAGAATCGGCCGAACCCTTGAGCGCGAGCTCCACGTCGACCGCACCCTCGAGCGCTGCGACGAGCTCTGCCATCGAAAAGCGACGTGCCCAGGTCAGGTGATTCTTGACCTGCCAGGACTGGAGCTTGAGCGTTGCGGCCAGTTCACGACCCTGTCCGCGCGCATCGAGCGCCTTGGCGACGATAAGCTCGCGGATGCGGCCGCACAGCAACGTGTAAGTCCACACGTAGCTCTTGGCGGGCAGTAAATTGAAGAGCTCGAGCGAGCGTCGCATGTCACGGGCCGAAACCGCATTGAGAAAGTCCCAGGGCTGGACTTCGGCCGTGCGCACAATCCAGCGCTCCACATCGGCAAGCTCAATCTGGGGCGCCTCGACCATCTGAGCAAGCTTAGCCAAGTCGTTATCGAGCATGCGAGTGTTTTCACCCGAACGCGAGACGAGCTCCTCGGCGGCCGCCGTCGAGATCGACTTGCCGTGCTGCGTCGCCATCTGCTGCACGCGGCGCGGTAGCTCCCAGCGCTTGGTGCCGGAGCAATCGATCACGGCCTTCTTATCGATCTTGGCGATCGCCTTATACAGGCGTGTGTTCTTGGCAAGCGAGTCGGCAATGATGAGGCAGACCGTTGTGGGGCTGGGACTCGCCAAATACTCGACAAGCGGCTCCGAGACCGCCTTGGCGAGCTTTGAACAGCCGTCAAGGATTACCAGGCGAAACTCGCTGCCCATCGGAAAGGTGTTAAGCGATCCGATAATGGACTCGATATCGGGGTCCTTGGTCATGTCGCGCTCGTCGAGGTTGAACTCAACCATACCCGACTTTTCCAGACGCGCTTTCATACGCGAGACGGCGTGATCGCGCTTGACTCCGTCGGTACCGACAATCAGATATGCCGGCAGCAGACCGGTTTCGGACATTGCGCTCCCCTCCCGCAGGCCTTCGTATTCGTTCCGTGCCATTCTAGCCCAGGGGCCCACCACACGCCAACGACGTCGTCACGGTCGCTGGCATCGCATCGCAAAGCCATTCGCAGTCGGCGTGACGGTAATGTCGCCGTGTTCGATGGTGCACGCGAACACGCCGCCCGCTTCCTTAACGGCATCGATGCAGGCATCGGACGGATGGCCGTATCGATTCCCCTCGCCCGCGCTCGCGAGGGAAAGCTCAGGCTTCAGGACGTCCAGCGACTCACCATCGACTGAAACCTTAGAGCCGTGATGCCCAAGTTTAAGGACATCGATATCCCCCACCTCCTGCACGAATTCCCGTTCTTGGTCGAGCTCGGCATCACCGGTGAGGAGCATACGCAGGCCCTTGCCTTCCTGAACATAAGAGAGCAGCAGGACAAGCGAATCCTCATTTCCCTCGCCATCCACGGACTCGAATGGCCACATCACGCGGGCGCAAAATGAGCCGATATCGACCGTATCCCCACGGCGCACCTGCCGATACTCCACGCCAGGTCGGTTCAATACCTCGGCAGGAGCATCCTCCAGCGCATCCGCCGCCACGGCAATCGTTCCGACCGAAAACTGTTCGAGCACGGCAGGCAGACCACCCCAGTGGTCCTCATCCCAATGCGTCACAAAGACGGCATCGATATGGTGCACGTTATTGCGAACCAACGCCGCCACCACGCGCTCGTCGAGTCCGCAGTCGACGAGTGCTACTGCGCCGCCCTGGCGGATAAGAATCGCATCGGCCTGGCCCACATCGAGCACCGTCACCGAAGGCGGAGCGAATCGATCCCAGTAGACGTACGGAATCGCAGCCAAGAGCACCAGGCATGCAAGCCCCACCGCCATAGGACGTGCACGGGGACGCGGCCACCAGACAAGCAGAACCGCCAGCAAACACGGCACTAGGTAAATCCACATGCTATCGGGCGGCACGCTCACGGATGCACCCGGCACGGCGGCAAACAGCTGCTCGAAAAACAGCGCGCAACGGGCGGCAATCATGGGCACAACGAGCGCCCAAGTCCGCAACGGTCCCACGAGCGAAAAGGGAACCAGCACGATGGACACAGCAAGCAGTACGCTCACCACCGGACCGATGACCGCATTTGCCAACGGAGCAATGAGCGAGAACGTACCGAATGCAGGAATGGTAATGGGAAGGGTCGCCAACTGCGAGCACAGCGTGACGGAAAGCATGCTGGCAACGCCCGATGGCACACCCAGCTCACCCAAAGCGTAGGTCGCATAGGGGCAAAAGCACAGAATGGCTAAGACGCTAGCACATGAAAGCTGAAAGCCCATCTCGAACAGCACCGTCGGCCGCAGTAGCACAAAGATGGACATGGTAACAAAGAGTGCCGATGCGCCGTGCCGGCGACGCCCCGCGCCGTTTACGACAAGCGTCGCGAACACCATGCAGCACGCGCGCACGGCCGAGGGAGACGCGCCCGTAAAGGCAGCGTAGCCCACAAGCGTTATCGCCAATATCGCCCGCTGAAGACCACGTGAGCACCGAGTCTTTTGCAATACGCCCTCGATTACAAACCCCACGATAGCCAAATGACTGCCCGAGACGGCGATAAGATGCGCCGTTCCCGTCACCGAAAACCAGTCGCCCGCCGGCTGGGCGCGCAGCTCGGCCGAACGACCGCAGACGACACCGGCTATGAGCGCACGCGCTGGGTCGGTCCCAGGCGCGATGGACGCAAGCAGCCCATTTCGAAGCCGAGGCAGCGGCCCCGGAGAGCCCTCATCGACCGACACAACTCGAACGGCTTTAACCTTGCGCACCTCGCCTCGGAGCACGCGTGATCGTCCATACGCATCGTTCTCAAAACGTGAAACGCGACCGATAGAACGCACGTGCGCACCGACCTTGAGCTCGACGTCGCACGATAGGCGAACCATTGCCAAGTTCTTACCGTCCGCGCGTGCCTCGCAGGTATAGGAACACACGTCGTCGTTTATGGATGGATCACCCTGCACGACAAACTCAAGGCTGCTTGCGGCTCGACCGTCGAGCGCCTTCGAGGCGCTTAGCGCGCCCACAGCCCACCACGCCGAGACGACCGCTCCCGCCACGAGACCGACGGACGC
>CALLFD010000387.1 GCA_937997605.1 uncultured Collinsella sp.
GGCTTGGTGGTGCGCACGTGGATGAGGCCCGTCATGTTGATGCAGCCGCTGATGATATCGTCTCCGGTTTTGGCCGGGCGGGGGACCGACTCGCCCGTGAGCGCGGCGGTGTCGAGCTGTGTCTCGCCCTCGACGATGACGCCGTCGATAGGCACGCGCTCGCCGGGCTTGACGACGATGACGGTGCCGACGGCGATGTCGTCGGGGAAGACCTGCTCGAGTGCGCCGTCGGACTGCTCGACGTTGGCGTAGTCGGGCGCGATGTCCATCATGGCACTGATCGACTTGCGGCTCTTGCCCACGGCATATGCCTGGAACAGCTCGCCGACCTGGTAGAACAGCATGACGGCGGCGCCTTCGGCCATGTGCGGGTCGGTATCGGGGAAGAGCACCATGGCAAATGCGCCGATGGTCGCGACTGCCATAAGGAAGCTCTCATCGAAGGCCTTGCCGCGGCGGATGTTATTGAATGCCTTTTGCAGTACGTCGTAGCCGGCAATCAAAAACGGCACGAGGAATAGCACAAAGCTGGCGTAGATGTCGCCCGGGGTGCCGAATGCGGCGGCGAGGGTGCCGAACTCATCGAGGGCGTACACCACGGCAAAAATGCCCAGCGCTACCAGGATGCGGTTGCGCTTATGCTCGAGTGACTCTTTCTTCTTGCGCTTCTTCTTTTTCTTCTTGGGGTCGGCGGTGGCCATGACTCGTATCCTCCCATTTGAATGTATGAACACTCGCTCATATAATTTCGCGAGCAAAGGCCGCGGCAAGCGCGGCCTTGCAGGTTGGCGTAAACCTGGGCTAGAGAATGATCTCGCAGTCCGGCTCGGCGTCGGCCGTAAACTCCACAACGCGGTTGAGCACCTCGTCGAACTCGGCGTCATCGGCCTCGAGCGTCAGCTTCTGGGTCATATAGTTGACCGAAACGGACTTGACGCCCTCGAGCTTGGCAAGTTCGTCCTGAAGCTCGCGCGCGCAGTTGGCGCAGTCGATCTCGTCGAGTTTAAACTGCTTTTTCATGGTGGGTTCCTTTCCCGTTTTTGCGGCTTGGGTGCAGGCCGCGCTGGTACCGTGGTTGGTTGCTATTCGCAGATATGGCTCATGCCCTGGTTGAGCATGGTGTAGACGTGGTCGTCGGCGAGCGAGTAGAGGATATTGCGCCCGTCGCGGCGGAACTTGACCAGGTGCGACTGCTTAAGCGTGCGCAGCTGGTGCGATACTGCCGACTGCGAGGTTTCGGTCGCTTCGGCGATGTCTGCCACGCAGAGCTCGCGGCCCATGAGGGCGTAGAGAATCTTGATGCGCGTGGTGTCGCTGAAGACCTTGAACAGGTCGGCGAGGTCGTAGAGAAGCTCCTCGTCGGGAAGGTCCTCGGGCGAGCAGGTGGTGGGGACCGCGGGTTCGGTGGCCTCGATGTCGGGTTTCGTTTCATCAACGCGGATGCTCATTGCAATATCCTTTCATATGAACATGCGCTCATACAACTTACTTCCGATTATATGAGCGCATGTTCATATGTCAATGACGTTTAGGTAATTCGTCGCACAAAATGATGGGGAATAGTGGACGAGATCCCGGACTGAGCGGTTTTGATAGCCGATGCCGAGGTGGGTGCCCCCGCGCCGTGCAAAAATTGGAGTATTCTGCAACTATAGGGGGTCTGTTTATCTATTCCAGGCCAAATAAAGCCGCTCAAGAGTTATCCAAGGGCGGTAACCAGACAAGATCTTCCTCAAGTGTTGCCTAACGTTCCCGTTCAATAGCGTCTTTGTTTCTCATTTGGATTAACTTGTGAGTGCTGGAAGGCCGACCCTGCTGAATACTCGCAATTTTGCACATCGCTAGGGTACCCACCTTGTTAGCCGGCCTAGTTTCCGGCACCGAAGACCTTGCCCTCGGGCGTGAGACTGCTTGTCTGGGCAAATGATGGGTTGTCGGATTCGACAGTCTGCATGTCATCGATTGCCGGAACTTCATTAATTGTCGGGTCATCCAGCGTGATGCCTTCGAGTGTTGCTTTTTCGAGGTCGATTCGTTGGCGCTCTTCGGAATCCTGGCGAAGCTGCTTCTGAATTCGCCTTTTCTCTTCTATAAACCTTCTGAGCACAAACTGTCTCAGGTCCTCTTGCATGATTTGAAAGTCTTTTGGCAGACGCGAGGGGCGTACGCCCTCTTTCCGCTGGATTGCTTCCATGACCCTAACGAAAGAGCTGGCATGCATAAAGGAATAACGGCTGACGGTGATGATTCCGTATCCCATGGACGCAAGCGCATTCTTTCGTTCCTCATCGATTGCGCGGTCTTCTTCCGCGTCATGATAAAAACCGTTGTATTCAATGTCTGTGCGAGATTTCTTTAGATACGCATCCATAAAGAACTTTTTGCGTCTCGTGAGATTCTTTGCGGCGGCGGTGACCTGCACCTCGTAATCGGTCTCAATTCCCTTAATACCAAGCCCTCCTTCGCTTTTGGGCAGCGTTAGCATCATCACAAATGCCGTTTCCATGGGAGACCGGCATCCGTCGCGTACACATTGGATCGCCTTTCGGGCAAGGGCCAAACCGTCGCATCTGGTAATGGAATTAAAGAACTGCTTTAACCTCTCGGTCGAGGTGAGCGCGAAACGCTCGTTATAAGAGGTGGAAGAGCCGGCTCCAAGGGAGTAAGCGCTGCACAATTCAAAGTAGTACTCCACCAGTTCGCGAAAAGGGAGATAGGTGGCGGCCTGAAGTGCGCAAAGCTCAACGCCAACAATGAAGATGCCATCTTCAAGCTCTATAAAGCGTGAGTTCGAGAATCGTTTTGACGAAACGTGGCATTGACAGTTCATTGCATAGCGCGCATTCCTGCGATCAAACACCATCACCTCGAGGGAATCATTTGCGCCGAGGGAAACATCATGTTTGGTGAGCCATTCTGCGGCTGCGTCAAGGAGCGTTCCGGTGGGACATGATCCGTAAATCGCGGCAGGGTTACAGGACTCGATGCCTTTCGCAGACACCGAATGCGCGGCCTGGTAGACCGCTTTTGCAGTGGTATGTGACAATACGATACTCATGGTATATATCGTGTCAGCTAATGTCGTGTTGATGGCGCTGAGTGAAAAAGTCGTTTTAGAGGTCTAACCAAATGCTGTCCAAAAGCTTGACGCAATTATGGGCTGGTATGCCCTAAATAAAAGTTTTCGCAGCTTAGCTATAGCATATAAATACTCAATTGCCGCACATGTGATAGTGATACATCACCATCCGACAACGAATTACGTGTCGGGAATTGGCCGAAATCGTTCAAAATGAGGGTTCAGAATTTGTGATGGCAGATCTATCTGTGGAACGTAGGGCGGCCCCGCTGCGGGGTTTCCCGCTGTGGGGCCGCTCGTGATCTACGCCGGAGTTTGTCGTAGACGTTTCTACTTGGCAAACAGGTTCTTGAGGTTGAACTCGGCTTGGACGGTGCGGAGCATGAGGTCGGTGTCGTCCAGGCCCAGATGCTGCTCGTTGGCGTCGGCGGCGAGGGTTCCACGGCGGCGCGCCCAGTTCTCGAGCGCGGCGGGGGCGGATTCGCGGGGGAGCGAGCGGACGTCGGCATCCAGGCTGCGGCAGATCTGGCGCGAGTCGATGACGATGATCTTGCCGGCGCGGCGTGCCTCGGCGTAACCGTCCAGATGAATTTTGAACCAGCTGTCCTCGAACGCGGCGTTATGCGCCATGTACGGGTACTTCTTCATAAGCTTGAGCAGCTGCTTCTGCAGTTCCTTGTTCTCGCGGAACGGCTTTTTGCCGTCGATGTCGTCCCAGGTGATATGGTGGATATTCGACAACGGCACATCCTCGCCGCGGTAGATGTCGGGCAGGCCGCAGTAATGCGCCTCGGCGTCATGCGGCACGGCGTCGCTGGTGAGGTCCATGATTTCCCAGCCCACGTTGATGATGTAGCCGCGCTCGGGCGCGCGACCGGTGGTCTCGATGTCGATGCCCAGCACCGTGCCTTGGATGGGCTTGCGAGCGTAGGAGACGCCGAGCGCGTCGCGGTCGCCGCGGATCTCGCGCATAACGGACGCGGCGGTGCGCTTTTGCATCTTGCCGATGGCGGCGCAGGTGTCGGCATCGGACAGGCCGCGCGAAAGCGTCGCGGGCGTCACGTTGCGCAGGCGTGCCTCGCCAATCTGGTCGCACAGGTCGCGGTTGCGGTCAGCCAGGTCGCGCACGGTGGCAAAGTCGAAGCTGGGGTCGCCCTCGGCGGTAAAGTACTCGGTCTCGAGCACCTTGAGGGCCTCTTCGCCCTTCTGGCGCTCGGACTCCATGGCGCCGTGATCGCCATAGATAAACATGGGAATAAACGGCTGGCGCTCGTATTCGAGTGCTTGTGAAACGTTCATATAACTTCTCCTTGGATGGGCCGCGTCGTGCGGCTCGGGTTCATTGAGATGTGGCGAGATGATAGTTTACCATGGGCAACTATTGGCATCGCGCCTAGGACAACTACAATACCCTAGTTGACCGCTAGGACTTTTACAATGCTGCCGAAAGACACGAAAGGTTCCATCCGTCATGGATTTGCTGATTGATATTCTGCTCGACGCCGGCAAGGACACGCTCTCGCTTGTGCCGTTTTTGTTGGTGACGTATCTGGCCCTCGAGACCTTGGAGCACGTCGCGGGCGACCGCGTTAACGGGGCCATCAAGCGCGCCGGCGCCGCAGGTCCCGTGGTTGGCTCGTTGCTGGGTATGGTGCCGCAGTGCGGCTTTTCGGCCATGGCGGCAACGCTGTACGCCGGTCGTGTCGTGACCTTGGGCACGTTGGTGGCGGTGTTCCTTTCGACCTCCGATGAGATGCTGCCGCTGTTGCTCGCCGAGCAGGTGCCCGTGCAGACCATGGCGATGCTTTTGGCTTCGAAGGCACTGATCGCGCTGGTCACGGGCTTTATCGTGGACGCGGCTATCCGCAGCCTTCGTCGTAATGCCCGCGCGCATGCGGCGATTCGCCGTACCGTGCTGGGGACCGCTGCCAATCCGGCTCATGTGAACTGCGCGCACGACGACCATACCGGGGGCGACATCATTGATGAAGTGGCCGAGGCGGGCGTGAGCGCCGACCACATCCACGAGTTGTGCGAGCGCGACCATTGCGGTTGCGATGATGATGAAGATGAACACGAGCGCGACCACGGACACAGCCATGACCACGGTCACGCAGGCGAGCATGAGCACCACCACGGCCATGGGCACGACCACGGTCACTCCCACGAAGGTGCGCCCGTCCTGTCGATTATCCGCAGCGCGATCTCGCACACCGTGCAGGTTTCGGTTTTTATTTTCCTGGTGACGCTGATTCTAGTTGCCGTGCTCGAGACCTTCGGAGAGTCCGCGATCGAGCAGTTCCTGCGTGGCAACGAGACGCTCGCCGTCTTGGGCTCGGCACTCGTCGGCCTGATCCCCAACTGCTCGGCCAGCGTGGTCATTACGCAGCTGTACCTGGAGGGCGCGCTACAGCTGGCGCCGATGCTCGCCGGCACGCTCATTTCCGCCGGCGTGGGCTATCTTGTCCTGTTCCGCACCAACCGCAGCGCTCGTGAAAACGCCGTGTTCCTGGTCATGATGTACGTCATCGGCGCCGGCTGGGGCCTTATCCTATCCGCCTTCGGCCTCTAAGTAGGCCTAAAAAATGGGCTTCAAATAGCCATGCTCGGCGCCTGCGCAATGCGGCGACGCATGGCATTTTGAAGCCCGTTTTTTGTTGAGCCATGGATTCCGAGCGCTCACACCGCTCAAAACAAAAAGGTAGATTTCCGGGCATGTCCCGAAAATCTACCTTGGTTAGCGCAGCAGCTCGGTGAGGTTGCGCTTAAAGCGGGCCCGGTCTTCGCTGGTAAATGCCGCCGGACCGCGAGTGCGACCGCCGGCGCGGCGCACCTTCTTTTCCTCGTGGCGAATAAACAGTTGCATGTCGATGGTCGCCTTATCGTAGACGCGCCCGCGCACGCCGATGGCGGCGGCATCGCGCCCGAGCACCATGCTCGCCAAGCCAATGTCCTGCGTCACGACTACGTCGCCCGCCTGCAGGCGTTCGACAATGGCAAAGTCGGCGCTGTCGGCGCCCACGCTCACATCGAGCGTCGTGACCCAAAATCCGCGTCGCGCATGCTCGACGTCGCGCGGATCGTCGCGGCGAATGTGGCGTTCCAGGTTCTGTGTGCTGTTGCCGGCGATAACGACGGCGACGCCCGCCCGCCGCGCGCAGTCAATTGACTCGCGCGTGACCGGGCAGGCGTCTGCATCAATAAAGAGCGTTCGCGGCATCTAGTGCACCAGTTTGCCAAATTGAATAGCGCGAACAATCAGCGTTACGCCAAACACCAGCAGTGCGGCGCCGCTAAAGATGACGAGCATCTTGGCCGACCACAGCGGATAGATAAACACGAACATGCCGGCGATGATGGAGAGCGCGCCGCTCAGGATGGCGAGGGCACGGTTGGACGAAAGCTCGGACTCCAGAATGGACATGACACCTTCGACGATCCAGCCAAAGCCGGCCACGATAACCACCATCGTGGTGAGCGTCGCGGTCGAGAAGGCCTGGTTGCGCAGGATTATGACGCCGCCCAAGATAATGAGTAGGTTGGAGATGATGCTCGTCACGCGCCAGCCGGTGGGCAGCAGTGGCTCGAAAACAGCGGTAAACAGCCTGATCGCGGCCGTGATCACAAAGTAGAAGCCCAAGACGGTCGTTAAGAAGACGAGGGACTTGGCGGGCGCAAACAGCAGTGCGATGCCGGCGACGAGCGCCAAGACGCCCGTGATGGCGTAAATCCAGCGCACGGCCTTGACGGCCTTGCCTGCCATGCTTTTCTCGTCAAATCCAAACTGGCTCGATTTTTGGTCATC
>CALLFD010000388.1 GCA_937997605.1 uncultured Collinsella sp.
AGCCCACGGGCGCGCTTGACTATAAGACGTCCAAGGAAATCTTGCAGCTCATGGAGGATGTCAACCGCACCT
Source organism: uncultured Collinsella sp. (assembly GCA_937997605.1). GTDB lineage: Bacteria > Actinomycetota > Coriobacteriia > Coriobacteriales > Coriobacteriaceae > Collinsella. Next base: position 73 of record CALLFD010000388.1, read on the forward strand.
ACGGCTGCACCATCATCATTGTCACCCACAATGCCGCCATCGCGCGCATGGCCAATCGCGTGCTGCGCCTGCGCGACGGGCACATCGTCGAGGATGAGCTCAACGAGTCGCCCGTTGCGGCCGCCGAGCTCGATTGGTAGGCGGCGCCATGACACCTCTCGCAAAACGTCTCCCGCGCGAGCTGCGCCGCAATATCGGCAAGTACCTGGGCATCTTTTTGCTTATGTGCGGAAGCATCGCTCTCACCTCGGGCTTTTTGCTCGCAGCGCATTCCATCGGCTGCCTTATCGACGACATGCGCGATGCGTGCACGATTGAGGACGGCCGCGTGACCACCTCCTTCGAGGCCACCAAAGACCAGCTCAAGGCGGCCGAGGATGCAGCCGGCGACGTCGGCGGCGTTACGCTCTACAAGAATTTCTCCATCGACGCCATCATCAAAAAGACCGCCGGCGACGACGGCACCAAGCGCACGCTGCGCACCTATGCGCACCGCACCAAGGTCGATATCGCGTCCTACTGTGAGGGCAAGCAGCCCAGGGCAGATGACGAGGTGGCCATCGACCGTGTCTTTGCCAGCAATAACAACCTGTCTGTGGGCGATAAAGTCGAGCTCGAGGGCCGCACCTACACCATCTGCGGCATCATGACCCAGCCCGATAGCCAGGCGCTGTTCCTCAACAATTCGGACTTTACGGTGAACACCATCACGTACGGTGTGGCCGAGGTCACCGATGCCGGCTTTGCCGCGCTCGAGGATGCCGGTGGCGCACCCGCCTACACCTACTCCTTTACCTTTACCGATCGCGATCTCTCCACCGCAGATCGCATCGATGCCGAGCAAGATATGGTGGAGGCGCTCACCGATGCCGATGCACGCGTGGATGACCTCATCGATGCCGATTCCAACCAGGGCATTGGCTATGCGTGCGACGACGTAGACGGCGACTCCATGATGTGGATGACGCTGCTCGACATCATCATCGTGATTATGGCGTTCGTCTTTGTGGTCCTTACCGACGCCACCATCGAGGAGGAGAGCGCCATCATCGGCACGCTGCTCGCCAGCGGTTATCGCCGACGCGAGATCGTGCTGCACTACCTGGCACTTCCCGCCATCGTGGGCGTGGTCGCGGCGCTTTTGGGCACCGCGCTCGGCGTTGTGTTCTTTACGGAGCCCATGCGCAGCCTCTATTACGGTTCGTACAGCCTGCCGCCCTTCCAGGTGTACTGGAGCTGGGAGATCTTTGTGAAGTGCGCCGTGGTTCCCGCCGTCGCGCTCATCCTCATCACGCTGGTGGGTCTGCTTTGCAAAATGGGCAAGACGCCGTTGCAGTTTCTTCGTCACGAGGCGAGCGGCAAGTCTGGCACCAAGCGTGGCTTGCAGCTGCCGGAGCGCATGGGTTTTGTTTCCCGCTTCCGCCTGCGGATCTTCCTGCGCAACCTGGGCAACTTCGCCACGCTCTTCGTGGGCATTGCATTTGCCTCGCTGCTGCTGCTCTTTGGCCTGGCGATTCTGCCCACGATGACGCACTACGCCGACAACCTCGAGACAATCCTGGTCGCCGAGCACCAGTACACGCTCAAGGCTCCGCTGGAGCTCGAGGGCACTGCCGAGGAGCGTGAGCAGTGGTCAGCGCTCGAGCGCTTGCAGTCGGTTGACGGCGCGCTGCTTTCTGCCGCTCAGGATGCCGATGATGAGCTTGACGACGCGGCCGATGCGGCGCAGGCGGCAGCCGATGCCGCGACCGCATCTCCGTCTGCCGAGAGCCTGGTCGCGGCGCAGGATGAGCTTTCCAAGGTCCAGGACAAGAAGGATGCGCTCTACGCGCGCCTCGATGACCTTGCCGATGCCCTCGGCTGCAACCGCGACGAGGCTATCGGCCTGATCGACAAGGCCTCTAAGATTGACACTGACAACGATGATGTCCACCCGGTCAATACGACCGATAACGGCGTGGGCGCAATCGCGCAGGCCGAGAAATATGCCGTTTACCAGCTGCAATACGACCGCGGCGATGGAAATGGCGAGGAGGCGATTTCCGTCTACGGCATTTCATCCGATTCGCGCTATTGGAAAGACCTCAATGTTGGCGATGGGCGCGTCGTCTTTGGCGGCGGTCTGCTCGACAAGTTTGGCTGGAACGAGGGGCAGAAGGTTGCGCTCCGCGACAAGTACGAGGGCAAGAATTATTCCCTTGAGTACGCGGACAAGGACTGTGCCTGGGGCTCCAAGTCGGACATGAATATCTATATGAGTATCGACGACTTTAACGAGCTGTTCGGTAACGACGCTGCCTACTTTAACGGCTATGTGAGCGACGAGAAGCTCGACCTCGATGCTCGTTACTTTGCCGGCGACACCACGCCCGACGACATGCGCGCCGTGGGCGACCAGTTCATCGGCATGATGAGCAAAATGATCGGCATGATGGTTGGCCTCGCGGTGTTTATCTTCCTGCTGTTTATGTATCTGCTGACCAAGGCTGTGATCGACCACAGCGCCCGTTCGATCAGCTACATGAAAGTCTTTGGCTATCGCGATAGCGAGATTTCGCATCTGTACATCCGCTCGATCACGTTGTGCGTGGCAGCGTCACTCGTGCTGAGCCCGCCGGTCATTATTGGCTCGCTAACGGCCATCTTCCGCTCGATGCTGCTCGCCTATAACGGCAATATCGAGATCTACGTGCCCGCTTGGTCCATGGCGGCGTGCGTGGGCATTGGCTTTGCGACCTACCTGGTCGTGGCGCTGCTGCACATGCGTTCCATCAAACGTGTGGGCCTGGCCGAGGCGCTCAAAGTCCAAGAGTAGTCGTTTAAGAACGTCCCCAATGACTAGGTTCCGTACTTGACTTTAACTCTGCTTTAACTGGTACCATCCTCTATGTCTGTAACGCCATATAGACCGAGGGGATATATCTATGACCGCAACTGCACCCGCAGCACCCGCTAAGGTGTACTTCACCAACCTGCGTACGCATGCTCGCGAGAGCCAGCTCGACAAGCTCAAGCGCCTCATCCGTCACGCCGGAATTGAGCAGATCGACTTTGAGAACAAGTTCGTCGCCATTAAGATTCACTTTGGAGAGCTGGGCAACCTGAGCTTTTTGCGCCCCAACTACGCCCGCGCCGTCGCGGACGTCGTGAAGGAGCTGGGCGGCAAGCCCTTCCTCACCGACTGCAATACGCTCTATGTCGGTAGCCGCAAAAACGCGCTCGAGCACATCGACACCGCCTACCAGAACGGCTTTACCCCGTATGCTACGGGTTGCCAGATCATCATCGCCGACGGCCTCAAGGGCACCGACGAGGCGCTTGTCCCGGTCGAGGGCGGCGAGTACGTGCACGAGGCCAAGATTGGTCAGGCGCTCATGGACGCCGATATCGTGATCAGCCTCACCCACTTTAAGGGCCATGAGCAGGCCGGCTTTGGCGGTGCCATGAAGAACCTGGGCATGGGCGGCGGCAGTCGCGCCGGCAAGATGGAGCAGCATGCCGCCGGCAAGCCGAACGTCGCGACCGAGCACTGCGTTGGCTGCCGTGCCTGCGAAAAGATCTGCGCGCACAACGCCATCTCGTTCGACGGCACCCGCGACCGCGAGCTTGCCAGCGGCGCTACTCGCACGGTGCACGTGGCTGCCATCGACCACGATCGCTGCGTGGGCTGCGGACGCTGCATTGCGGCATGCAACCAGGACGCCATCAAGCCCGGCTATGAGGCCGCGGCCGACGTGCTCAACTGTAAGATCGCCGAGTACACCAAGGCCGTTGTCGACGGCCGCCCGAGCTTCCATATCTCGCTTGCCATGGATATCAGCCCCAACTGCGATTGCCATCCCGAAAACGATACGCCTATCGTCAACGATATCGGCATGTTCGCGAGCTTCGACCCGGTCGCCATTGACCAGGCCTGCGCCGATGCCGTCATGGCATCCGAGCCGCTGCCCAACACCGAGCTCACCGATAGCGCGGCCAAGATGGAGCACAACCACGAGCATCTGGAGGGCGAGCAGGCCAAGGATCCCTTCTGCATCACGCATCCCGACACCGACTGGCGCGTGTGCATCGCGCACGCCGAGAAGATTGGCCTGGGCACGAGCGAGTATGAGCTCATCGAGGTCAAGTAGCGCCTAGCTATTGGACAAAATAAGCGCCTTTGTAGCGTTAGTTGAGCAAAAGCCGCCCGTGAGCACAGCGCTCACGGGCGGCTTTTTGGAAGTGCGGCGAAAAATCGAATCCCGCCGACCACAAACCGTTTTTTGGCAACAAAACCCCAGACGTTGCTTTTTGCCTAAAAATACTCGTCGAGGAAGTTGTCGACCGTGTTCCAGTAGAGTTCGGGGTCGACCTGCGCGCTCTTGGCGTGGGTGGCGCCATGGATGGTGAGCTTTTGCTTGACCTTGCTGGCGCACGCGTCGTAGTTTTGGTCGAGCATATCGTACGGCACAAAAGTGTCCTGGTCGCCGTGGATAAACAGCATGGGAACCGTCGCGTGTTTGAGTTGCTCCACGCTGCTCGCCTTATGAAAGTCGTAGCCCGCGCGCACGTTGCATACCAAGTTTGCTACATCGAGCAAGGGAAAGCTGGGCAAGCCGAACACGTTCTTGAGCTGCAGAGAAAACTCGTCCCAAACACTTGTATAACCGCAGTCCTCGATAATGCATTTAACGTTTGCGGGCAGAGATTCCCCCGCGACGTTCATGGCAGTTGCCGCACCCATCGACTCGCCAAAGACCAGGATGCGTGCCTCGGGGTCAGCCTGAACGATTTGCTCGATCCATGCGACGACATCGAGCCGCTCGGGCCAGCCCATGCCGATATAGTCGCCGCCGGAGCGCTCGTGGGCGCGCGCGGCGGGCGCGAGTACGTTCATGCCGCGGTCGTGGAATCGCTTGACGTATCGGGCCATACCGATGGGCTCGTTGGTATATCCATGCAGGCAGACGGCGTAGTCGTGCGTGCTCTCCGACGCAGCAAAATACCAGGCGGCAAGCTCGGTCCCGTCGTCCGCGGTGAGGCTCCTGCTCTCGCGGTTCTCTTTAAACCATGCCCGCGCCTCGGTATCCTCGGCATCCGGCTGCTCACCTTCTTTGTCGTTCTTGCTATCCTGCATCATCTTCATGGTGTATGGCGCGCGGGGATTCAGCGCGAAGTCAAACAGAAAGTTGCCGGCAAATCCGAGCAGCGCAACGACAACCACCAGTGCAACGATGCCGGCTATCTTGAGCTTTCGATGGGAACGTGCGTTTTGAGCCATTCGGTATTCTCCTATAAGATGTTAATACATCAACATTTAATGCAAGCGCATTATGGACGTTCGCCGTTGATGCGTCAACAGACAAAGAATGGGTAAACAAAGGGTCACGTATGGTGCAAATTTCGCACGTACCTAGACGCTTTGATATAGTGTTGAGAACTCTTTACGTTGGAGGATGTAACCGGCATGTCCGATTCGAGCGACAGTTCTAAGCCGCGACCCAAGACCGCGGCCGTTCCACACTACACGGTGGGCGAGGAGATCATGAACTCCGTCACCCATGGTGTCGGCTGCCTGCTGGGTATCGCGGGCCTGGTGCTCCTGATCGTATTCGCCGCCCTGCGCGGCGGAGGCCCGGCCCACATGGCCGCGGCGATTGTCTATGGCGTTAGCATTATCCTCGAATACCTAGCCTCCACGCTCTACCACGCGATTCAGCCCGCGCGCGCCAAGCGCGTGTTCCGCATTATTGATCACAGTTGCATCTACCTGCTCATTGCGGGCAGCTATACGCCGTTTTGCCTCATCACACTGGCAAACGACGGCGGCGCCGTGCTGTTCTTTGCCGTATGGGCCATCGCCATTATCGGCATCGCCCTCGAGTGCTTCCTACGCGAGCGTCAACCGCACTGGGTAAGCGGCCTGGTCTACCTGCTGATGGGCTGGCTCGTCGTCTTTAAGCTGCCCGAACTTGTGGCGCTGCTCAACCCCGTGGCACTTGCCCTGCTCGCCGTCGGCGGCGTGTGCTACACCGCGGGCGTGCCGTTCTATATCGCCAAAAACGTGCGCTATCTTCACAGCGTGTTTCACCTGTGGGTGCTCGCCGGCAGCATCTTCCAGTTCATGGCGGTGATTCTCTTCGTAATCTAGCGACCACGCCTGCGCGCCCGCGTCCTTGTTTGGGCGCCGGTGCAATTGCCGTATCCGCCGTCAACGTTTTAATCCGACGTCCCGAATCTTGGAGGTTCGAGAAACTCCCGATGGACATAACCATCTCCCTTATCACCACCCTCGTTTTGACACTCATCAACGGCTACTTCTCTATGTCTGAGATGGCGCTCACCACGGCCAAGCGCGCCGTGCTGGAACACGAGGCAGAGGAAGGCGACAAGCGCGCCGAGCGTGCCATTAAGCTGGCTGCTGACTCCGACCAGCTGCTCGCCACCATCCAGGTCGCCATCACGCTCGTGGGCTTCGCCTCGTCCGCCGTCGCCTCGACGAGTCTGTCCGACCCGCTCGCCACGTGGCTCATGAGCTTTGGCATCGCGCCGCTCTCCGCCATCGCGCGCGGCCTGGCGCCGGTCATCATCACCGTCGCGGTCGCCTTCGTCTCCATCGTGATTGGCGAGCTCGTGCCCAAGCGCATTGGCCTGGCCAACGCCGAGGGCGTGTCAAAGCAGGTCGTGGGCCCGCTTTCCGTGTTCCAAAAGATTGCTCGTCCGCTCGTGTGGCTGACCGGCGCCTGCTCCGATGGCCTGGCCCGCATCCTGCGCATCAAGAGCGCCGACGACCGCCAAAACGTTTCGGAGGAAGAGATCAAGTACATGGTCTCGGAGCAGGACGACCTGCTCGACGAGGAAAAGCGCATGATCCACGAGATCTTCGACCTGGGCGACACCGTTGCCCGCGAGGTCATGGTGCCGCGCGTGGACACCACCATGTGCGAGGACGACGAGACGGTCGCCGACGTGCTGTCCACCATGCGCCAGACCGGCTTTAGCCGCATCCCCGTCTATCACGAGGATCCCGACAACGTCGCCGGCATCGCGCACATCAAGGACCTGATTCAGCCCGCGCTCGACGGCAAGGGCGACCAGCCCATCGCCGGCTTTTTGCGCGACGCCACCTTTGTGCCCGACACCAAGGACATCCTGCCGCTGCTGTCCGAGATGCAGACCTCGCACGACCAGATCGTGGTGGTCGTGGACGAGTACGGCGGCACGGCCGGCATCATCACCATCGAGGACATCGTCGAGGAGATCGTCGGCGAGATCGAGGACGAGTTCGACCCCGACAACAAGTATCTCACGCGCCTTTCGCGCCGCGAGTGGCTCGTTGATGGGCGTTTTTCGTGCGATGACGCGATTGAGCTTGGTTGGCCGCTTGAGGAAAGCGATGATTATGAGACCATCGCCGGCTGGATTTTGGAGCTTTGTGACTCGGTGCCCGACATCGGAGAGGTGTTTGAGGTCGCGGGGTACAAGTTCAAGGTGCAGTCGATGCGTGGCCAGCGCATCTCGCTCATTCGCGTGATCGCTCCGGCCGAAACCGATAAGAAGGATTCCGAGTCTTCGGCAGAGAAGCCGGCGGCGTCGGGTGCGGGCTCTGTGGATCCGCACGATGGCGACGAGTAGGGCAAGGAAGAGTAGGGGAGAGTTATGGCAGGCCTGTTCAACATCCTTAAGGTCACCGTCAGCGAGGACAAGATCTGCGCGCATGTGCTGGTGAACCCCGGCATGCCGCTCATGACCTCGGAGGATATCGAGGCCACGGCGCGCGTGTATTACCTGGTGCCGGCGATTGCCAAGCACCTGTGCCTGGGTGATTCCGGTCGCGAGTTCCAGGACTGCATGGGTCAGACCGAGCTTTGCCATCTGCTTGAGCATGTGACGGTCGAGCTCATGAACGAGACCGGGCTTGCCGGCAGCATCTCGTGCGGCCGCACGCGCGTAAGCGAGCACGACGAGCGCGTCTTTGAGGTTGAGCTTTCGTGCCCCGACGACGCGCTGGCCATCGGCGCGCTGTCTTCGGCCACCTTTATGATGGACTGGGCGTACCTGCACGCCGACCAGCCTGCCCCCGACGTGGAAGGCACGGTCGCGGGCCTGCGCAACCTGGTGCTGGGCATGCGCGCCGAGGCCGAGGGCAAGGATCCTCACGAGGCCGTCGCCGCTGCGAACGGCGAAGATGCTGCCGAGGACGAGGGCGCTGACGAGGGCGATGTGCCGGCCGACGCCGAGCCCGTTGCCGATGCGACCGCCGAGCCTGTTCCCACCGAGCCCCAGGGTGTCCCCAACTTTGACGACGAGCCCCAGGTGGCGATTGATACCGAGGGCGCGGTTGCCGAGAACCACGAGGCCTCTGCTGCCGTCTTTGGCGGTGCCGCGACGGTTCCGGCAGGACCTGCGCATGAGGGCGGCCTGCCGCTCGTGGACGGCGCCGGCGAGGACCCGGGTGCCACAGTAGCCATGCCGGCTATGCCTCAGGAGTAGGCCTACGCGTTTATCACCATCACGTACCTGCGCCTTTGCCGTACGCAGATGAGCGGAGCGGCAAGTGATGCGCTGCGGGTATAATGGACAGCATTCAAACGGTGGGCACCGACGTGCCCGCAGGAGAGGAATGATCATGGGTAAGACTTTCAGCTTTGTCTCCGGCGCACTTTTTGGTGCCGCTGCCGGCGCTATTGTCGGCGTTGCTCTGGCCCCGCGCTCGGGCGCCGAGACCCGCGCCATGGCTGCCGATATCGCCAACGACGCCTGGGACAATATGCGCGACACCTACGAGCACAGCGCCGAGGAGGCCCGTGCTGCGGTGAATGACTTTGGCCCGATGGTCGACGCCAAGACCGACGACCTGCGCGCCAAGGTCGACCTGGCCCGCGAGCGCATGGACCAGCTGCGCGAGCAGCTCAACGACGCCATTTCGGGCGGCAACGTGACGCCTGCCGCCGACGTCGTGGTCGAGAACGCCGTCGAGGCTGATACCGAGGCTGCGGAGCCCTCGACCGAGGCATAATGCGCGCCGGGGATTTTGTCGGCGCCAAGATCTATCGCAAGCCTACCGAGGACAAGCGCACCAAAAAGGACGGCACACCGCGCAGCCCTAAAAAGCTCGGAAAGATTCACTTTCCGGTCTTTACCCCGGGCGGTACGCGCGTGGTCGGCTTTATGGTCCGCCAGTCCGATATCGCGGGCATGATCGAGCGTCCCGACCGATTCGTAGCGCTCGACGCCATTGGTGTCTACGAGGGCGCCATTGCGGTCGATGACGTCAAGGACACGTACGATGCCGCCGCTGCCAAGCGCCTCGACATCAACCTGGACGATTGCATCATCTGGGTCGGTATGGACGTGCGCACGGAATCAGGCGACGTCGTGGGCTATTGCTCGGACGTTGAGTTCAAGCCACGCTCGGGCATCGTGCAGGCATTCTATGTGACCGCCGGTGCTGCTTCGAGTGTTTTGGTTGGTGACACGCAGGTGCCGCCGACGATGCTGCGCGGCTATGCGGACGGCGCGATGGTCGTCTCGGACGAGGTCAAGTCGCTCGGGTATTCGGGCGGTGCGGCTGCCAAGGCCGCCGAGGCCAGCGTCGTGGTGGGCGACAAGGTCAAAAAGGGCGCCAAGGTGCTCGACGACAAGGGATCGGTTGCCGTGGACAAGGGCAGTCGCGCGCTGGGCAAGCAGCTCGGCAAGACGCGCGGCATGTTCAAGGCCTTTAAGGACGAATACCAAAAGGCGAGCGGAGGCTCGTCAAAAGCTACAAAATAGCGACGTACCAAATGATGGGAGGCAAGCCGGAGACCTGTTGCTCCGGCTTGCTGTGTTTATGGGGGAGGGCACATGCGCCAAAACGGATCCAACTTAAACGGGCGTTCGGGTGCGCGTCCGACGACGCGCCGCGACCTGGGGCAGCTGCCCAGCGGTCAGCGCAAGCGTCACCGTAAGCCCGGCGCGATGTATCTCAACCATAGCCGCGGTTTTAGCGACCGCAGCGCTCGCATCGGCAACAGCCGTACGCCCCGTCGTTCGTCTCGCCTGCCCTATGCGCTCATTGCCGTGGGCTGTGCGCTCGTGCTGTTTATCGCTGCCGTCGTGGGCTACGTCAACCGTAGTGTGGACGTGGAGCTCAACGGCCAGAAGACAGCGGTGCGTGTGGGCTCTACGCTGCAGAATCTCATCGACGACCAGGAGTTGACTGACACCTACGACGCAGGCGACCTGCTGGCCGTCGATGACAGCGTGCTCAAGCGCCATGGGGGCGAAAAGCTGTCGGTGAAGGTCGACGGCAAGCGCGTGAAGCAGGGCAAATGGGATAGCCGCGAACTTGAGGGCGGCGAGAAGGTGACGGTCAAGGATGGCCGTAACACCTACGAGAAGCACGAGGTTCAGGCTACGGTTATCGAGCCCAAGCTCAAGGTCGAGGGCACGGGCGCTATCGAGTATGTGCAGACATGGGGTGTCCAGGGCCGATCCGAGGTGTGGGTTGGTGAGCAGTCGGGCAAGACGCAAGACCGCGGCGAGGTTGTGCCCGCCACCGATTGCGTTGTTGCGTGCGCCAGCGTGGCGCCCAAGGGCAACAAAAAGTACGTGGCACTGACGTTTGACGAGGGTCCGAGCGGCGCCACCAAACAGATCTTGCAGGTGCTCAAGGAAAAGGGCGTCACCGCGACGTTCTTCCTTTCGGGCGATGCGGTCGAGGCCTCGCCTGCCACGGCCAAGGCGATTGTCGATGCCGGGTGCGAGATCGGATCCAACAGCTACAGCGACGATTCGCTCAAGGGTCAGGACCGTGAGGCGGTACGCGAACAGATCACGAAAGGCACCGACGCGATTAAGTCGGCGACCGGCGTGAAGACGATGCTGCTGCGTGCTCCCTACGCTGCCTTTGACGAGCAAAACTGGATTGATGCGATGGACCTGGTCTCCGCCGTGGTCTCGTGGAATATTGACTCGGGCGACTGGCTGCTCAACGGTGCCGACGAGCAGGTCTCGACGGTGCTCGATTCGGTGACGCCGGGCAATATCGTGCTGCTCACCGATAGAGACGAATGCGCCGAGCAGACGCTCGAGGCGCTGCCGCAGATTATCGACGGCCTCATTGCCGACGGCTACAAGATCGTGACGCTCAGCGACCTGGTCAAGACGGACACGTCGCTGAGCAAAAAGCTCACCTCGCTGACGAAGGCCACCATGCCCAAGGACGCCGTGTTCCCCCAACTTGCCGAGGACAACGACACCACAGAGTAGTTATTGGGTAGTCATTTAAGAACGTCCCCAATGACTATGTCACGGATGCGTCAGCGTTTGGTATGCCTGCAATGTGCAGCGCATAAATTCGATGCCGCAGGGCGATGCTGATGCTATAGTTACTGCGGTTAATGAGGGTCAAGAGAAAGGTTACAGGTGAAATCCAAACCTCGACCATACAGTCGATGACCCCATGCAGGTGCTTTCTGCGCATGCACGGGGTGTAAGCGTCGAGCGGCGTGCCGCCCGCGCATGCGTATACATATCCAGAAGCCCCCGGACGCCGCACGCGCGGTTGCGTCCGGAGGAATAATGATGGGGAGCACCATTGAATTATCTGAGTGAGATGCTCAAATTGCCGGTCTTGGACGTCGACGGCGAAAAGCTCGGCGTGGTCAACGATTTTGGCATTGCTACCGGCGAAGTTTTTCCGCACGTGACGTCGCTCGCGTTCCGCGGACCCGGCAAGACGCCGTTTATGATCAGCTGGCGCAAATGGGTCGACCGTATCGACGAGACGGGCGTACACCTTAAGTCGCCGGCTACCGAAATCCGTTTTTCGTACCTGCAGCCGACCGAGCTCCTGCTTGCCCGCGACGTGCTCAACAAGCAGATTGTCGACACGCAGGGCATGAAGGTCGTGCGCGTCAACGACATCAAGTTTTCCATGTCGGGCGAAAATCAGCTGCGCCTGCTGGGCGCCGAGGTCGGTGCCCGCGGTCTGCTACGCGCCATCAGCCCCGCGCTCGAGCATATCGTCGAAGGCTTTATGAAGCACCTGGGCAAGCCGCTCAGTGAGGACATCATCGCTTGGTCCTACATGGACCTGCTCGACCGCTCGACCAAGAACATTCAGCTCTCGGTGTCGCACAAGACGCTCGGCGAGCTGCACCCTGCCGACATCGCCGACATTATCGAGCAGCTCGACCCGCGCCTGCGTGCGCAGGTGTTTGCACAGCTCGATACTGCCCAGGCCGCCGAGGCCATCTCGGAGTTCGATGACGACGAGCTTATGACCGAGATGCTCGAGGGCCTGTCCGACACCGACGCATCGTCGATGCTGGCCATGATGGACCCGGACGATGCAGCCGACCTGATCGACGAGCTCGATTACGAGAAGGCCGAGAAGCTCCTGCGCCTGATGGGCGTCAAGGAGGAGAAGGCGATTCGTAACCTGCTGGGGTATGAGGACAACACCGCCGGCCGCATCATGACCTCGGAGTTTGTCTCCCTGCCCGCCACGGCAACGGTCGGTGACGCCATCGAGGCGATTCGCGAGCTCGACGAGGACTTCGAGAGCGTCTACTACGTCTATACCGAGGATCCGAGCGGCATGCTGACCGGCGTGCTTTCGCTGCGCACGCTGATCGTAGCCGACCGCGACGCCACGCTGGGTCAGCTGGCCTATCGCGACCTAGTCTATGTGTCGCCCGACGAGGACCAGGAAGACGTAACGGACGAGATGACCAAGTACGACCTGGTTGCCATCCCTGTCTGCGACGAGAACCGTCATATCCTGGGCATCGTAACCTTCGACGACGCCATGGACGTTATCGCTGAGGAGCATCAGGAGGACCTGCAGATCGCCGGTATCGGCTCGGGCGATAGCGCGTCGGACGACTCGACGAACGTGCTCAGCTGGTTCGTACATCGCCAGTACTGGGTTGTTGTATGGGGCATCGCGTCGTGCATCATGGCGACCGTGCTGGGAACGGCGCTCGGCTCCGCGCATCTGGTGGTGTTCCCCATGTGCGCCATGCCGCTCGTGCTGCTGGCGGCCTCGCGCATGGTGTCGTTCGTCAAGAACTACTTCCTGGAGTATGACGGTCACGACGACGAGCCCAAGCCGTATCTGGGGTTCTTCTTCCAGAGCACAGGCATGGGCCTGATTCTGTCACTCGTGACCTACCTGTGCGCTCAGCTGGTGCGCACCGCCGCGTTCCTCGATGCGCCCATGTTTGAGGAGCAACTCTTTACCGGGTGCTTTAATATCGCTGCCATCATTTGCCTGGTTGGTAACATGAGCGCCGTGATTTACCTGATGGTGCTGTTCTGGCGTGACGAGCATGACCTCAACACGTCGGGCACCGCCATGAACGTTATTGCCGTCATGATCTCGTGCGTAGCGTACTGCGCCGCTGCGGTGCTGCTCACCATGTCGGTCATGGGTTAGGTGGTCGCGTGCAAAATACCAAGCAAAAGTCGGGCACCAAGCAAAAGTTGACCATCGCGGCCATCTTTGGCGCTATGGGCCCCGGTCTGCTGGCGGCGCTTTCGGGCAATGACGCCGGCGGCATTGCAACGTATTCCAGCGCGGGCGCCAGCTATGGCTACAAGATGCTCTGGATGCTTCCCGTCATGACTGTGCTGCTCATCGTGACGCAGGAGACCGCGGCGCGCTGCGGCTGCGTCACGGGCAAGGGCCTGGCATCGCTCATTCGCGAGCGCTTTGGCGTGCGCAAGAGTGTACTTGCTATGGCGGCGCTGTTGATCGCCAACACGGCTGTGACCATTTCGGAGTTTGCGGGCATCGCCAGCGGCCTTGCCCTCTTTGGCGTGCCGGCGAGCATCTCGGTGCCGTTGGTGGCGCTGCTGGTGTGGATGCTTACCATGTCGGGTAGTTTCCAGCGCATCGAGAAGATTCTGCTGATGGTGAGCTGCGTGTTCGTGACCTATGTTGTCGCCGCGTTTATGGCTGGCCCCAACTGGGGTGAGGTCGCGGTCGACCTGGTCGTGCCTAACATTCAAAATGACCCCAGCTACGTGTCGCTCGTGGTCGCAACGATCGGTACCACCATCGCGCCGTGGATGATTTTCTTGGCGCAGAACAACGTGGTCGATAAGAACGCGGGCGAGGACGACATCGTGCTGCAGCGTATTGATACCGTGAGCGGCTCGATCGCTGCTGATATCATTGCGGGCTTCATTATCATCACGACCGGTACGGTGCTGTTCCCGGCGGGTATTCAGATTAGCGATGCCGCCGATGCTGCCCGCGCGCTGGAGCCTATTGCGGGTCAGTGGTCCACGGTACTGTTTGCCTCGGGCCTGGTCGCGGCGAGCTTCTTGGCCGCCTGCGTGCTGCCGGGCGTTACGTCGAGCGCTATCTGCGAGGCATTTGGCTGGGAGCGCGGTGCCGACCGCAGCTGGGACGAGGCCCCGGTTTACCGCGGCATCATTACGGCCATCATCGGTATCTCTGCCGTGCTGGTGCTTATGCCCGGCGTCGATCTGTTCCAGATTATGATGACCTCACAGGTCATCAATGGCGTGCTACTGCCCGTGGTTCTGGTGTTCCAGGTGGTTATCGCCGCCGACCGTCACATCATGGGTGCCAACCGCAATGGCCGCGTGTGGAACGTGCTCACTTGGGCGACTATCGCCGTGATTACGGTGCTGACAGTCGTCATGTTTGTGCTGCAAGCGATGGGCTACAGCGCTTAACGCCCACTTTTGCTTCCGAACAGGCCGCAGCGATGGGCTGCGGCCTGTTTTTTGTCTGCTATAGGGTGTTAGTTATATAGCAATGGACAAAAAATGCCAAATATGAGTACTGTTGCTAAGTGAATAGCATTTACATCCTAAAAGATAATGAACATAGCCTTTAGTATGTTCATTAAAATTGGCTCCAATACGCCTTAAACCAGTCAGGTTGGCTGCTTTAGGGGGTTGTAGGGGTCGCTCGGACGTCATTTTGGGTGGTTTTGCCTGCTACTAAAATGGTAACAGTACTCATATTTGCCCTTTTTTGCCCACAGACCTTTGAGGGTGCGGCGAAAAGGGCTTGTTTTGATTGTTTGGGGCAGGCACGAGG
>CALLFD010000389.1 GCA_937997605.1 uncultured Collinsella sp.
GAAACCGCGGCGGGAACCTGCTCGGTGTCGCGCGGCACCAGGGTGTTATCGCGATCGAGCAGAATGGCGCGTTTGCCGTCGGCCCAAAGGGTATCAAGGTCGATGCGATCGACCGAGGCAACGTAACGTTTGGGGCTAAAAATCCTCATGCTAATTCCAAGACTGTTGATGCTCTTCGTAGGTTTGCGAGAAGTACTCCTCGTCCTGCGTAATGTAGAAATACAGGTCATCGGAGTCGGTCGGCTCAAGCGTGGCCTTGAGTGCCTCGAGCGACGGAGAGCAGATGGGCGTGGGCGGCAGGCCCTCGTGCTTATAGGTGTTATACGGACTATCGCTCTGCAGGTCGTCGGCGGTAACCTCGCCACCGGTGACATACATCATGGTCGCATCGCTGTTGAGATAGCGCAGACCATCGAGCTTGCCGGCAAGACGGTTGTAGAAGACCGAGGCCACGTGCGCGCGTTGGTCGGCGTTGAGGCCCTCGCGCTCAACGATAGAGGCCAAGTTGACGATGTCGTAGTCGGACATCTCCACACCGTAGCGTTCCTTGATCTTGGCTTCGCAGCTCGCAAAGTCAAGCGACTTGTACTCGGTCTTAAACTGATCGAGCATAGCGCGAATCACGCCATCGGCCGTCGGCAAATCACCCAACGAATAGGTCTTGGGGAACAAGAAACCCTCGAGCGAATCGTTGGCGGCGCCCTTAAGGAAGCTATAGTCGTCCACGTAGTTGGAGGCCTTGGCCTGGTTGAGGAAGTCTTCCTTAGAGATGCTGTCGTAGGCCTGGGCCACACGGTCGGCGACTTGATCGACCGTCAGGCCCTCAGGGATAGTCAGCGCACTGGAGCCCGCGTTGGGGCCTTCCATGAGCTGCTGAACAACCTTGGTCGCATCCATGAGTGTGGTGAACGAATAATCACCGGGCTTGAGCGACATATCGGCGTTGAGCTTTTTCACCGCCGCATAGTAATCCTTGGGATTTTCTACGATATGGTTCTCGGAGAGAATCGAGGCGATCGTATCGCCTGAAGCACCATCGGGAATGGTCACCGTAACCTGCTGACCAGCCGTGACCTTCGTATCCTCACCGGCAAAGAAGCCCTTGACGGCCGGCACGACAAAGAAAGCGATCGCAGCAAGCGCGAGCACCGCCACCACAACGCCGATAATCATAGGCACCGGGGAGCTTTTCTTTTGAGCACCGCGACGAGCATGCGTGTTGTAGCTCGAGCGGGTCGCCGGAGCAACGCCATGCGAACCGCGAGCGTGATGCGAATGCGATTGAGGGGCCTGAGTTCGCTGGGTAGGTGCCTGCTGCTTAAAGCGGGTACCGCCTGCAGGCTGGGCCGTACGAGCAGTGGGCTGTTGAGCCGCGTGAGAAGCCGAATGCTGAACCGAACGAGCAGAAGGCTGCTGACCCGTCCGTTGAACAGGTTGGGCCGAATGAGAGAAGGACTGCACCGAGCGCGCGGCAGACTGAGCTGCGCGCTGCGTCGGCTGTGCCGGACGCTGGCCAGGCTGGGCAGGGCGCGACGCCGGCTGCCGTGTACGATTCTGCTGGCGCGGATCGGAAGCGCTAGACATGCGAAACCTCCTCGTTTTTACGATCGAGCCACGTCTGCAAAAACAGGCTGGCGGCAATCATGTCGATCTTGCCCCTCATCTGCTTTTCGTTGAGGCCCTGCTCGCGCAGGATACGCTTGGCCTCTTGCGAAGACAGGCGTTCGTCCTCAAACTCCAGCGGAAGATCGAGCTCGTCGGCAATCTTTTGCGCCACGGCGGCAACGCGCTCGGCCTGGGGGCCGGGCTCACCGGCCATGGTCAGGGGGCGTCCGCTTACCAGGATGTCGGGCTCATAGTCCTCAACCAGGTAGCGGAACGTCTTGGCCATACCGGTGACCTCGGCAGCCGGAAGCACCTTGACAGGCATCGCCATCTTGCCATCACGGCTCGAGACGGCGATGCCAATCCTGGTCTCCCCTATGTCCAGCGCGAGCGCAACCACAGCGACTTCTTAGATTCTTAGGCGCCGAGCGCGGTCTTAGCGGCCGCGAGGGCATCGGCGATGCCGGCAGCATTCTTGCCACCGGCCTGGGCCATGTTGGGACGACCGCCACCGCGACCGTCGACCAGACCCGCGATCTGCTTGATCACGTTACCGGCGTGGAAACCGGCCTTGACGGCGTCATCGGAGCCGGCAGCGAGCAGGGCCGGAGTGCCCTTCTCAGTCACGCTGGCGACGACACAAGCGACAGGGCCGGCGACCTTCTGATGCACGGTATCCCATACGTTGCGCAGGTCGGCAGCCTCAAGGCCCTGGAGCTCAGCGACAACGAGCTTATAGCCGTCGAGCTCGACGGCGCCCTCGATGGCGCTGGAGATGGCGTCGGAGGAGCCACCGGTCAGAGCCTTTTTGAGCTTGTTGGACGTCTCGCGCAGCTCAGCCTGCAGGTTCTCCACGCGGGCGGGAACCTCGTCGACGCGGCACTTGAGCGCAGCGGCGGCGGCGTCAACGAGCGCCAGGCGGTCGGCCATGTAGTCGAGGGCACCCTTAGAGGTCACGGCCTCGATACGGCGGACATTGGAGCCCGTGGAGGACTCGGAAATGATCTTGAACAGACCAATCTCTGCGGTATTGGCGGCATGGGTGCCACCACAGAGCTCGCGGGAGAACGGCTGGTCCTCGGCGCCCACGGAGACGACGCGGACGACATCGCCGTACTTCTCTCCAAACAGAGCGACAGCGCCGGCAGCCTTAGCCTCGTCGATGCCCATAACACGGGTCACGACCGGCTTGGAAGCAAAGATCTGCTGGTTGACCAGGTCCTCGACAGCCTTGAGCTGCTCGGAGGAAAGGGCCTCGAAGTGCGTAAAGTCAAAGCGCAGGTGCTCGGGCGTCACCAGCGAGCCGGCCTGGGAGACGTGCTCGCCCAGGACCTGCTTAAGGGCAGCGTCGAGCAGGTGCGTGGCGGTGTGGTTGCGGCGCAGGAAGCCACGGCGCTCGGCGTCGAGCGCGGCGGTAACAGCGGCACCGACAGCCAGCGTGCCCTCGGCAACGTGCGCGACGTGGGCATACAGGCCGTTGTGGTTCTTGGTGTCGGCAACGGTCAGAACAACGCCCTCGGCGGAAAGCTTGCCGGCATCGCCCTGCTGGCCACCCATCTCGGCATAGAACGGGGTGCGGTCGAGCACAACCTCGACATCCTCGCCGGCGGCAGCGGACTCGACGGACTCGCCGTTGCGCACGATGGCGACAACCTTGGCGCCCTCGATCACATCGTTGTCATAGCCGTCGAACTCGGTCGCAGCGACCTTGTCGGAAAGCTCAACCCACACGTCGTTGAAGCTGCCCCAGGCGTCGCCCTTGGCATTGGCGCGGGCGCGGGCCTTCTGGTCCTCCATGCAGGCAGTGAAGCCGTCCATGTCGACGTCGTGGCCAGCGGTGCCGGCGATCTCGACGGTTAGGTCGATGGGGAAACCAAAGGTGTCGTGCAGCTTAAAGGCAACATCGCCCGGAAGCACAGCGCCCTCGGCAAGCGCTGCCAGTGCCTCATCCAGGTAGACGCGACCGTTGTCGAGCGTCATGGAGAAGCGCTCCTCCTCGGAGGCAACGATACCCTTGACGAGCGCGACGTTCTTGAGCAGCTCGGGATAGGCCTCGCCCATCTGAGCGTTAACCTCGTCGATGAACTTGGTCAGGAAAGCGCCCTCGATGCCCAGCAGGCGACCGTGGAACACGGCACGACGGAGCAGGCGGCGAAGGACGTACTCGCGACCCTCGTTACCGGGGAGGATGCCATCCGAAATCATAAAGTCGACGGCACGGGAGTGGTCGGCGATGATGCGCAGCGAGCGGCTGGCACCGGAGTAATCGTCGGCGTCATAGGTCTTGCCGCTGATCTCCTCGCCCAGCTTGATGAGGTGCTGCATCAGATCGCCGTCGTAGTTAGCGGTCTTGTGCTGCATGATGGCGGCCATGCGCTCCAGGCCCATGCCCGTATCGAGGTTGCGGTGCGGCAGCTCCGGCATGGAGCCGTCCTCCTGGCGGTCGTACTGGGTAAAGACGAGGTTCCAGAACTCCAGGAAGCGGTCGCAGTCGCAGCCAGGCTTGCAGTCGGGGCTGCCGCAGCCGACCTCCTCTCCCATGTCAAAGTAGATCTCGGAGCACGGACTGCAGGGACCGGTGGGGCCAGCAGCCCAGAAGTTGTCGTCCTCGCCCAGGCGGGAGATGTGGTCCTCAGCAACGCCCAAAGAACGCCACACGTCGTGGGTCTCGTCGTCCTCGGTAAAGACGGTAAAGTACAGGCGGTCGAGCGGCAGCTTGAACTCCTTGGTGATGAGTTCAAAGGCCCAGGCGCAGGCCTGCTGCTTGGAGACGCCGCCAAAGGAGAAGTCGCCGAGCATCTCGAAGAAGGACAGGTGACGGCCATCCTCGCCGATGCAATCGATGTCGTTGGTGCGGACGCACTTCTGGCAGGAGATAGCGCCGATCTCCTTCATGGTCTTCTTGCCCTGGTAGTACTCCTTAAACTGGTTCATGCCAGCGTTGGCAAGCAGCAGCGAAGGATCGTCGGGGACGAGGGACGAAGAAGGATAGAGCTTAAGACCGCGCTCCTCAAAGAAGTTGAGGAACTTGGAGCGGATCTCGGCCGT
This sequence comes from uncultured Collinsella sp., assembly GCA_937997605.1. Taxonomy (GTDB): domain Bacteria; phylum Actinomycetota; class Coriobacteriia; order Coriobacteriales; family Coriobacteriaceae; genus Collinsella. The sequence goes on from CALLFD010000389.1 coordinate 4,654, forward strand.
AGTCATAGACGGGTAGTCAGCACTCATAGAGGGAATCTCCTCGGTTTCACATCGAAACAGTTCAAACGTAACGATATTACCATCCCACCGCGCAAGTGCAAAAAAGAGGGCCGGCACAATGCCGGCCCTTCAGCGAAATTGCATGTTAGCGTGTATGAATATTAATCCGAATTACCCCGCTAGTTGTCATCATCGTCCATGGAGCCGTCGATGCCGGTTTTGGTTTCGTCGTTCATATTGAAATCGTCGTCTTTGGCGAAGGGATTCTTGAAAAAGCCCGTAGCATCGGGCTGAAGGCCCGAGAGCTTCATCCAGGGATTATCGAGCTCGGGTTTGGGCATGGCCTGGGCCTCGGGCGCGGTCTCGTTGCCGATGAGCTCGGACTCGTAGATGAAGGTGTCGTCGCCGAGCGCGTCGTAGGCGGCGACCGGGTTGCCATCGGCATCGCGGTACGGTGTGCCCTTAAACACGGCGCCGTCATAGGCCACAAGCTGGCGGCCGGTCTCATTCTCGAAGTAGTACACGAAGATGCCCTTGAGGGCCGCACAAAGCGGGATGGCAATAATCATGCCGATGGGGCCCATGAGTGCCGAGCCAATAACGAGCGCCGTGAGGCTCATGATGGGATGCACCTGCACCGAGCTCTGCATAACCTTAGGCGAAATCACGTTATCGGTGACGTTTTGCGCGACCATCGTCACGATGAGCGTCCATAACGCCAACATGGGACTGAACATGAAGCCGAGTACCGTGGCGATTGCTGCGCTCACCCAGGGACCGACGACCGGAACCAAATGCATGATGCCGGTAAAGATAGCCATGAGCGCCGCATACGGATGACCGATGATCAAAAAACCGATAAAGGCGAGGAAACCACCGCAGATGGACGTCACGACCATACCGCGCATGTAGCCGCCGACAGAGCGAGAAAGGATGGCGACCATAAAGCGGTACGAGGTCTCCTTCTCCTGACCGATGATGGTGCAAATCTCGTGATGCATGCGAGGGTAGTCGCAGGCCATCCAGTAGGCAAGCACCAGACCAAGGAAGATCACGAACAACTGCGAGGCCGTATTGGTGATGAGCGGGAACACACCGCGACCAAGCTCGGCAGCAATCTGAGACACATACTTCGATGCCACGGTAACCAGGGACGAAAGATTATCGTCCAAATACTCCTTGAGCGGCGTGTTGTTGAGCGTCTTGGCATGCGAGATCATCTCATTGAGATCGCCACCCGCAACACGAAGCTGCTCGGGCAGGCGGCTCAGGACTTCCATGATCTGACCAAAGAGAATCGGCGACAAGATGCAAACGACACCGACGAGCACGGCAACAACAACAATAAGCGCGATAAGCGAACCGATGCCGCGATTCATGCCATGGTGCTCGAGCCAGTTGGTGATCGGGGACATCACAAAAGCAATGATGGAGCCGACGGCAAGAAACTCAATAACCGGTGCCAGGATGCCCATAAGGTTAAAGATGACAGCAGCAATAACAATGCAGCCGACAACAGCCCAAATGCGCAGCGTCAGAATGCGGGTGTCGCGCAGCACGCGATCGGTTTGTTGGGGGTGCTCACTCATGAACGAATCATCACTCCGTCGGGGTCGATCTTGTCCTGAATCTTCTTAAGCGTGCGGCGCAGCAGACGCGAAACCTGTACCTGAGAAATACCCAGCTTCTTGGCGATCTCGATCTGGGTCATGCCCTTCACAAAGCGCAGCTCAATCACCTCGCGCTCGCGCGGCGAGAAATCACGGATGGCTTCCTCGATCACTAGGCGGTCATCGGTAAAGTCGAGCTCGTTGTCGTCGTCGGCGTAACGGTCGAGAATCGAGGGGGCATCGTCCGAATCGGACGCACCAGGAGCCTCGATGGGCACCGAGGTATAGGCCGAAGACGATTCCATGGCCTCCAGCACCTCATCGACCGTCACGTCCAAGTACTCAGCGATTTCCTCAACCTTAGGCGAGCGCTGTAGCTCGTTGGTGAGCTTATCGGTAGCCTGGTTGACCTTGGCCGAGAGCTCCTGCAAGCGACGGGGAACGCGCACGCTCCAGCCCTTGTCGCGGAAGTGACGCTTAATCTCGCCCAAGATGGTAGGCGTGGCAAACGTGGTGAACTCGAGTCCGCGCTCAGGGTCAAAGCGGTCGATAGCCTTGAGCAGGCCCAAATAACCAACCTGCATCAGGTCATCGAGCGGCTCGCCGCGGTTCTTAAACTTGTTGGCAAGAAACCTTACCAGGTTCATGTGGGACATGACGAGCTGCTCGCGTGCGTCCGGGTCACCGGTCTCTTTATAGCGACGAAACAGCTCGCGGGTTTTCTCCTTGTCCCAAGCGGTCTTACCGCTCCGGGAACGTTCGGTCATATTAGATATCCGCCTTGAGGTCGAGGGAAAGCGTCAGGGGCGCCGCAGTCTTTTCGTAGGAGTCGCACACGCTCGCCAAAATGAGCTCGGCATACACAGCGGCCTGGTCATCCTCGTCGACGGTGGCCTGGTCGCCAAAGGTAAAGGTCATGCCAACGTGAGATTCGTCGACATCGAATTTGATCGAGATGTCATCGGAATCAACAGCCGTGCAGCCGAAAATAAATGCTTCCTCGGCAGCCATACGAATGTCCTCGATGCGATCGACGGACATGGAGCAGAGCGCACCGACATTTGCCGCCGTCATGCGCACAAGGCGCGCCAGACGCGGGTCGCCGGCAACGGTCAGCGTAATGGGGCAAGTTGCTTCGCTACTCATCGCAGGACTCCTCAGAGGTCTCGGCGGGCGTGTAGGTGTAATACTGGGCTGCTTTAGCAGCAGGCTTCTGTGCATCATTGTCACCAGCAGCGACATCGTCCCCGGCTTCGCCAATCAGGACACGCTCGGTCGGCTGCTCGGCTTCTTCGGCAGCAGAAAGCTTGCACTCAGCGTCGGCCGCGGGAGCCTTCACCTTGTTAAAGAGTTTCTGCACGGCACCTGCCGCAGAATCAGTCACGCTCGACACAGCATTGCTGGCCTCGGCCATGCTACCGGTGACCTCAGAAATGTCGCGAACCACGGCTTCGACCTCTACGAGATTGGAGGTAAGGGCATCAACTGCCGTCTTGCTCGACTTAAGCAGCGGCTCCATCTGGGCAAGCGCCGGCGTAAGCTCATCGACAGCGCCATCGAGCTTTGCCACCACAGGCTGAGCCTCGGCGATGGTGTTGTTGAGGTCGTTAACGGTCTTATCGAGCGAGTCGACAACGGTGCGGGTCTTGCGCAGGGTAAGCGCGAGCTCAACGATGGCCCACACGCCGGCAACAGCGAGCAGCAGCAGGGCGATTTGAATGGGACTCATACAAGCCTCCCAAAGGAATCGATATACAGACGGTTTCCATGGTACCCCAAAGGGGACCGAACATGCCATGAGCAGCAACGTGGGACAAAATTATCAGCAGCTACTTCGGTGCATTCCCGCTGCGGTCGCGTTCACTTTGCTCTACGCGCCATTCTTCCCAACCGCGGCCGGCAGGCTGCCAAAATGCACCGCGTTCCAAGCCTTCGGGCAAATAGCGCTGATCGACCCAGCCTTCGGGATAATCGTGCGGATACTTATACACACCGTATTCATCGCTGCCCGGGCGATGGCGATCGCGCAGGTAGCTGGGCACCTCGCGAAGACCACTGCTGTGGATATCGGCTAGCGCCGCATCGATCGAGGCCTCGCACGCATTGGACTTGGGCGCCAAGCACACATAGAGCGCAGCTTGTGCAAGGTTAATGCGACATTCAGGATAGCCAATAACTTCAGCAGATTTAAAGGCAGCATGCGCCACCAAAAGCGCCTGCGGGTCGGCGTTGCCAACATCCTCAGAAGCGTGAATCATAATGCGGCGAGCGATAAACTTAGGATCCTCCCCAGCATCGATCATGCGCGCGAGCCAATAGATCGTGGCATCGGGATCGCTACCGCGCATAGACTTAATAAACGCACTGATGATGTCGTAGTGCATGTCGCCGTTTTTGTCATACGTAAAGCCGCGACGCGGGTTGGCGATCTTCACGTCATCCACGGTGATGGGATAGCGCTCCCCCGCCGCAGGCGCTGGCGTTCCCTCGGTATCGGGACGCGTGACGGCAATCTCGCTCGCAAGCTCAAGCGTCGTGAGCGCCGAGCGAGCGTCACCCGCTGCCAGCGTGCAAATGGTCTTGACCGTATCCTCATCGGCCGAGAACTTACCGTTCAAACCCTGCGGTGCCTCAAGCGCACGTTCAATAAGCGTGGCGATATCCTCATCCTTCAGATGCTCAAGCTCCACGACGCGACCACGTGAGAGCAGTGCCGAGTTGACCTCGAAGTACGGGTTCTCTGTCGTAGCGCCAATCATAATGACGGTACGGTTCTCAACTGCATGCAGCAAGGCATCCTGCTGCGACTTAGAGAAGCGGTGAATCTCATCGATGAATAGAATGGTGCGGCGGTCGTACGTATTCAGGCGCGTCTTGGCCTCATCAATCACACGACGCAGGTCCTTCACGGTACCCGTGACGGCGCTGACCTCGACAAACTCGCTCTTGGTATGGTTGGCGATAATGTGGGCCAGCGTCGTCTTGCCCGTACCGGCAGGCCCGTACAGAATCACGCTCGAAAGCACGTCGTGCTCGATCGCGGCACGCAGCCATGAACCCTTACCGACGGCCTTTTGCTGGCCCACGTACTCGTCGAGCGAATTGGGGCGCATGCGCACCGCAAGCGGCGCATTCTGAAAGGAACGCTCGCGCGTCGAAGCAGAAAAAAGGTCGTCCATAGCCATCCCGTGTATCAATCAAAAACGTTTTCCACTAACAGTATACCGAATTTATACGAACTACCGTTCGTTAATATAGGTACGGTGCGGAAACTTCAATCCCGGAAACAGCTTGCTCGTGAGCTCGCAGAAATAACCGTCCGTCATGCTCGCAATGTAATCCACGACCGCCTGGTCCTTATCGTTCTGCCAGGCATAGGCGCGATCGTAGTAGGAAAGCTGCTGCTCGATGCGAGAAATGTGGTGCTTAAAGATATACGAAGACTCGTCACCTTCGTTTATATCCTGCAGGCAACGATCGTAAAGCTTTTCGAAGGCTTCGCGCAGCTCCACCTCGGAATCGCCTTCGATACCGCCCTTGCTATAGATCTTCTCGTAGTTCTCGCGCTTGGCTCGGCGGATTTCCTCAAACAGGTCCTCGCTCATCTCGATGCGCGGCTTACCATAGCTGTGCTCAACGATATCGATGGAGGCATGCGTGAGGATCCAACTGTTGTAGGCACCGCCCCGGCCATCATCAAAAGCGTCGGGTGACAGCAGGCCCGCCGCGATCGCATCCTGACGGTCACGACCGGCGTAGGCAAGAATATCCGAGATGCGAACGACGCAGCCCTCGAGCGTCATGGGACACAGATGCCCAATTGCGCTATAGCCCGTGGCAATGCAATCCTCAACCGTCTGGTCAAACTGGTCAAAGGAGCTCATGTCCGAGAGCTCAAACACACGCTGCTCGTACTCGCCGTTATGGCATAGCACGCCGTCGAGCGTCTGGAGCGACACGTTGCGGCCGTACAGTGTGTCGAGCACGCGGACCGACTGCACGTTATGGAAAAAATAACGCCCCGTACGCTCATGATAGATATCGTTGAGGAAGCGCTCGCCGGCATGGCCGAAAGGCGTGTGTCCCAAGTCGTGACCCAGGCCAATCGCCTCGATCAGATCGCAATTGAGCCCCAGGGCGCGACCGATATCGCGCGCAATGCGCGAGACAAGCTGCACGTGCAAACCGCGGCGTGACAGATCGTCATTGCTACGGAAGCTAAAGACCTGCGTTTTGCCTGCATAACGGGTGTATGCGGGCAGATGCAAAATCTTTTCGGTATCGCGCATAAAGGCCGGACGCATGAGCGTGCCTTTGTCGGCGGCGCGATCAATACGACGAATGACCTGATCGTCGTTGCAACGATACGGGTTGACATAGCCCGAAGCACGATCGGCGGTAATGCGCTCGACAAGTTCGGGCGACAACGCCGAGGGAATACGGTCCATGCGCGCCTTAATGACGACCGTTTCTTGATTAGATGCCATGGCATGCTCCTTAAGAAGGACGCGCAATCGGTTACAAAGTGCAGCCCACGACCTCGATTATGGCAAAAATCGGCACTAAAAACGGGAGCAATGGCAGGGAGCGCGATTTTGTGAAGAGGCAGGAAAGGGCCAGAGCCAGGAGTGCGACGGCAAATGCCACGATGCCACCCATAGGGTCGAGCGTGCAAAGCGCGAAGAGCGCCTTGGCATCCCCCATGCCGATGCCCGGG
>CALLFD010000390.1 GCA_937997605.1 uncultured Collinsella sp.
CCTTGATGCCCATCTTGCGGGCAAGCTGGGCATGGGCGCGCAGATGCACGGCCTCACCGTGAACCGGCATAAAGTACGTGGGCTTGGCCATGGCCATCAGGAGCTTGAGCTCCTCCTGGCTACCGTGGCCCGAGACGTGGACAAGAGCGCGGTTCTTATCCCACACGTCGCAGCCGAGCTTGGCCAGGCTGTTGACGACCTGCTGGACGGCTTTCTCGTTGCCGGGAACGGGAGTTGCCGAGAGGATGACGGTATCGCCCTCGTGGATAGAGAGCGTCTTGTGCTCGCCATTGGCCATGCGGGACAGGGCCGACAGCGGCTCGCCCTGCGAACCGGTGCACATGACGACGATCTTGTCGTCGGGCAGGTTATCGATATCGAAGGCATCGATGATATCGGCATCGTCGATGTTGAGGTAGCCCAGCTCGCGCGCGACGCGGGTGTTGGTGAGCATGGAACGACCGGTCACAACGACCTTACGGCCGCACTTGCGGGCGGCATCGCAGATCTGCTGCAAACGATGGATATGGCTCGAGAACGAAGCGACGAACACGCGACCCGGGGCGTTCTTGATGGCATGCAGCAGGTTGGGACCAACCTCGGCCTCGGACTTGGTAAAGCCGGGAACCGTGGCATTGGTGGAGTCGGACAGCAACAGGTCGATGCCCTGCTTGGCAAAGCGGCTGATAGCGGCATAGTCGGGCGTGACGCCGTCGATGGGCGTCTGGTCGAGCTTAAAGTCGCCGGTGTGCATAACGGTGCCCTGATTGGTGCGGATGAACACGCCCAGAGCGCCGGGGATGGAGTGCGTCATCGAGAAGAAGTCGAGCGAGATGCCGCCGAGGTTGACATGGCTGCCGCCCTTGACCTCGCGGAACTTGGGTGCGCGGATGCGGAACTCAGAAAGCTTGCCCTCGATAAAGCCAAGCGTCAGCTTGCTCGAAAAGATGGGCACCTTATTGTTGAGGTCCTGCAGCAGGTACGGAAGCGAACCGGTGTGGTCCTCGTGGCCGTGGGTGACGACGATACCGCGGA
>CALLFD010000391.1 GCA_937997605.1 uncultured Collinsella sp.
AACCCGCGACCCCAACCTTGGCAAGGTTGTGCTCTACCAACTGAGCCATGTCCGCTTGCGGGTTATTAATTTACGCGAGTTGTCCAAAAGACGCAAGTACTTTTTTCAAAAAACTTGTCTGCCGCATGTTCTTAATAGCCAAACGCGCTAAAGCGATTGGCTAGGCACACGATTCCAGCGCTCCGCTAAACAGCTTCACCATCTGCACGCGCGTGCCGGCGCCGTCCGTACGACGAGCAACCTCCACGTTATCGACGAGCATACGCATAAGCTTGATACCACGGCCGCGTTCCTCAGATGCAACCGGCTCGCTCGTTTCATCGATAGAATAGCCGGCACCTCGATCAAGCACCTCAACCACAACGCGATCGCCATAGGCCTGAACCGTCAGGACGCACCCGATACCGCCCGCATGGTCATAGGCATTACCCAGCGCCTCCCCCGACGCCAATGCGACATCGTAGCGCTCGTCACGGCGCAACGGAAGCGATTCAAGGAGTTCGGCGATGCGATGTCGGTAGTATGGAAGATTCTCGATACCCTGACGGACCTCGACGCTCTTACTCCAACGAGGCAGCTCCCCCACCGGAATGGCGGGAATAGACTCCCGTGCCGGCCCCGCGACATGAAGGATATCGACAAGACGAGCAATCTCCAAAAAGCGAACAACTTCACCTGATGCATTGACAAGCGAAAGCAGGCCTTCTCGCCTCATGAGTTCACGAGCGCGCGTAAGCAGGAATGCCAAGCCCGTCGAATCGATAAAGCTAACAGCCTGACAGTTGATGACAACACGACGCACGCCGCGGCCAATCAAAGCATCCAACCGCCGACGCAGCGCAGGCACCGTGGCGATGTCGATATCGCCTGGTGGCGTCAAAACCGCTATGTCATTCCACTCGTTCATACGACCATGGTTCCCCAAAAAAGCCCACTCGATGCATTCGTTTCCCCAACCGTGCGGATTCAGCCCGCCCAGCGTCGTCTATGAACGACCCCGTAAAAACTCAAGGGACACCAATGCAATGTCATCGTCCAGCGCCGATTCGGTAAATCGGTCAAGCTCGCCCAAGACCTTGCCGCAAATGCCCGACACGCCCTCCCCCGAAACAGAAAGCAGAAGATCGCGCAAGCGCTGCTCGCCAAAGAACGCTCCGGTGCGGTCGCGGGCCTCAATCGTTCCATCCGTATACATGAAGAGCATGTCACCAGGAGCGAACGTAAACACGCCTGTCTCGTACACCATGCTCTCAAAGGCGCCGATTACGCCCGATTGGCATCCAAGCAGCTCGACCTCTCCCCCACGGGCCTCGCCGCCACCCAGCGGCATCGACTCTGGCCTGATGACCATGGTCGGAGGATGGCCCGCCGAACAATACGTTGCGCGTCCGGCTTTAAGGTCAATCTTGGCGATAAAGGCCGTCACGAACGTCTCGACCCTCGAGAAGCCCATAAGCATGCTGTTAAGGGAGCGTGCCATGCGGGCCGGTCCAGCGCCCTCCCAGGCATATGCCGTCAGGGCCGTCTTGACGAGCGCGGACATCGATGCAGCCTCAATGCCTTTGCCAGACACATCGCCCAGAATCATGACGGCGCAGTCGTCGGGAAGACGGATGAGCGTATAGAAATCGCCGCCGACCAACGCCGAGTTCGTGGCCGACAGGTACACCGAATCGGTTGCGATACCCGGAACATCCCCCAGGGAATTTCTCATGCCAATCTGAAGGGTCTGAGCGATATGGCGCTCCTCGCGCTTTTGAGATTCGCCTTCGTAGATCAGTTCAAAGTCATGCGCCAAGTGCACCAAGTAGTCATATTCAAGATCATCAATCGGCTCTTGGCTACCATCACGAAGCAGCAGCGCGCGCGTCGTCGGGCTCTTCGCAACAGAAGCAGGAACAATCGCGTCGTTACTGTGCTTGCCATCACCCTCAGAGCGCGGGCGCCCCGCCTCGATGCCGGAGTCGACGTAGAGACCTTGACAAGGCAGACCATGCGCCCTAAGCCAGCCTCCCATAGGCATCGATTCGTCAACGCGAGTTATACGGACGTGTTTAAGGTCCTCGGCACTCGTACCTCCCAAAACAGATGCCTCAAAGCCATCAGGTCCAGCCCCCAGACGTGCCGCTGGCGCCGTCGTGGAAAAGAAAAGCTTCTCGGGATCGTCCGGCAAAGCAACGCGACTGCCGCCTTCAAAATCTATGACGTAGGAATCCAGACTGGCGTCATACTCAACAGGGCAAAAATGGCAGTTGAGCATATTGCAGATCTCGGACGATACCGCCTGGGTAGCCGCGACGGAATCGTCTAGAAAGGTAAACAACTCATCACGTAAGACATTGAGCGAGCGGCCAAGCTCGGCCGTGCGACG
>CALLFD010000392.1 GCA_937997605.1 uncultured Collinsella sp.
CATCCGGAAAATGCGACCCACTATTCGGCCAAAAACCGGGTCGCATCTTCCCAAGTACTCGATGCAACGCTGGCACAAGGAGTGTCCCCAACTACCGGCAGAAAAGGAACGTCCCCAAGTGCCGCCTGGTCATTTAAGAACGTCCCCAACGACTACCCCAACAATGGCAACACCGCAGGTAGAGGACTGACAGCGAGCGGGCACCAGAGCGAACAAATTGGCATGAAAAGAGGACGGCATAGACCTTCTGGTCATGCCGTCCTCTTTGAATGACAAGTTGTCGCTCTGGTGCCCGCGCAGCGTCGAGCAGTTACGGCGTTTGGTAAAACGCCGTAACGAACTACCGCGTAACCCCCTAGTTCAGCATTGCATCCATCATCTCGGAGTTGACGAAGTCGTCGGCAGACCACTCGCCGTCGTCGTTGCAGGTGTACTTGAAGATAACCGTGGTCTTCCTGGGCTCGGTGGTCTTGGTCACATCGACCATAACCTGACCGGCCATCTTGTACAGCTCGTCATCGGAAGGAACCGTGTCAAGCGCAGCGACCTTCTCCTGATACTGGGTGGAGAAGTCCTCGACGATCTTGTTCATAGACTTGCAGGTGATAGAGACCTCGGCGGTCGCGACACCCTTGTCCTCGTCGACCGTCACGTCGCCGATCTTGTAGTCAAAGCCCTCGAGATAGGTCTTGGCATACTCCTTGGGATCGATACCCAGCTGCTCGAACTCGTCGCCCGAAGCCTCCTCCAGACCAGAGAGGAAGTCGTCGCCACCGTTCTTGACCTCGTCAAACTGCGTCGTAAGATCCTCGGTGATGAGCTCCTCAACCGAAGGACCTCCACAGCCGGAAAGCACGACCACGCATGCAACCAAGACGGCCATGAGGGGCACAAGCAGCAGCTTCTTTTTCATGTTGTTCCTCCCAATGAGCGGCACCGCGCTTCCCGGACGCGGCACACGTTGTAATAAGTAAGCCCATACTATCCACTTATGAACACCCTCGGCAACGCGAAGGCGCGGTCGGTTCGTTTTAGCGTCCGAACGGTTTGCAAGCCCGCCCAACGTGCAATAAAACGCTTCCCCACGGTGCAATAAAAAAGGTGGCCGGAAAACCCGACCACCCTTGCACATCCTTTGGACGCCGCAGTTTACTTGCGAACGACCTTAACGATGGCGTCACCGGCGGCGACGGCGGACTCTGCCTCAACGGTGAGCTCGACGTCGGCAAACTCGGCGGTGTTGGACACGGCCACCACGACGCAGTCCTTGTAACCGGCAGCGGCGATCTTGGCGCGGTCGATCTTGAGTATGGGCTGGCCAGCCTTCACAACGTCGTCGGCCTTGACGAAGCCCTCGAAGCCATCGCCGTTCATGTTGACGGTATCGACGCCAACGTGCACCAGAACCTCGATGCCGCTATCGGACTGCAGGCCCACGGCGTGACCCATGGTGACGGTCACCTTACCGTCGCAGGGAGCGTAGACCAGATCGTCCTCGGGCCACACGGCACAGCCCTTGCCCAGAACCTCGCCACCAAAGACGGGATCGGGCACGTCGGCCATCTTGATGACCTTGCCCTTGACGGGCGAGCACAGCACGTCGGCGCCGGCAGAAGCAGAGATGGAGGCCGGGGCAGCGGCAGCCGCGGGCTCAGCCTTCTTCTTGAACATGTCAAACAGACCCATACGTTTTCTCCTCTTGATTAAGCGCAACGTTATGCGCATGCCTATGGTGATTATAGTGCTAAATGACCAAAATACTAAGGCGAGGGCTCGAATCGCATGCCCTTCCCGGTAGTGCTCGTGGGATGAGCATCTCCTTTGCATCGCGGGTCGATAAGCCGAGTATCGCCTGCGCACGGGACGGGCAGAAGCGGGCGCACCAAGCCCGATACTTCTTTTCGCAGCGGCACCCCGCCGCCACCCCGCTCCTGGCACCTCCTGATACCGACCGAAACGTGCCAAAATAAACCCGTCCCTTTTTGGTAGGTTTGGCGAGTGTGGATTTTCGGACGCTTAACTAACGAGCGTGGATAATCTCCCACTTTGAGGCCGTCACCGAGCCAAAAACGGGAGATTATCCGCTCTCATTTTGGATAACCCCTCCCCTGTACCAAGCCGAGCTCAATGGTCAAGTAATAACGACTTCTCATCATTAGATTGTTTACATCAATTCTAATAACTATTTAATCCTTAAACTCGTTATTAGAATTGATATGATTAGCCTAATAACGAGTTTCCGGCACTAAAGATATGGAGGGCGCGATGCAAATCGAGGAGAACGGCCAGGGAACGCTCCGCAATAATCTATCGGGGAAATTGGCTTACTATTCGTTTTTTCCAACGCCCTTGCAATCATTGAGGCAGCTAAACCTCACCGAGGAAACCTATCGCACGCTTTCCGCATGCTCACGAAAGCTTGGAGAGCTTGAAGGCATGCTCTACTTTGTTCCCAACGCCGACATGTATCTGACAATGTACGTGCGCAAAGAAGCACTCCTTTCTTCGCAAATTGAGGGAACCCAGTGCACGTTTGACGACCTACTTAGTCCATCGCAAACACAACTCCATCATAAAGATGTCGCAGACGTCGTGAATTACGTCCGTGCTGTCGACCGCGGCGTAGAACTGCTCAAAAAGATGCCCTTGTGCACGAGACTTCTTAGGCAAGTTCATGCGGTCCTGCTGGACGGAGTGCGCGGAACGGAGAAAAATCCTGGCGAGCTGCGCTCCTCACAAAACTGGATTGGCCCCTCAGGTTGCACCATTGCAACCGCATCGTTTGTCCCTCCAAACATTGAAGATTTGAGCAAAACGCTTCAGGACCTCGAACGCTTTATCAATGAGCCTCAAGTCGAAATGGATCCGATTGTGCGGGCGGCGCTCGTCCATTACCAATTTGAAACTGCCCATCCATTCCTAGACGGAAACGGTCGCCTGGGCAGGCTTCTCATTACACTTATGCTCATCAATGATGGCGTTCTTCATTCTTGCTTGTTCTATCCATCGTTCCAGTTCAAGAAAAATCGAAGCGAGTACTACCGACAGCTCACATCCGTAAGGGAGAGAGGCACTTACGAGGAATGGATAGAGTTTTTCTGCAACAGTCTTCTCGAGAGTGCGAAGGACTCGGTAGGGTCTTTAAAAAACCTTGTTGACCTCCATAACCGTTCCACAGCAACCATTACCGAAAATCTCGGAAGGACTGCTGCAAACGGGCAAAGGCTGTTGGGCATTCTTGAAGAGCACCCCATCGTCGACACCGCATTCATCGCTGCCCAACTCGATATCGGCAGGAGTACCGCGAGCTCGCTCGTCAAATCATTTGAAGAATTGGGTATCCTCCGTCCTCTCGACGAGTCAAGACAGAGATACCGGCAGTACGGGTATGAAGAGTATCTTTCGATTCTCAGGGAAGACGCCGAGCCGATTAGATAGGCATCGCAGCCCAGGCAAATTAAAGCGAGCGCGGATAATCTCCCACTTTGAGCCTGCACACAGGCCAAAAACGGGAGATTATCCACGCTCATTCCTGAGTAGTCATTTATGAACGTCCCCAATGACTACCACGGCAACGCCGATGTTTTGGCAACGCCAGCGAGCGGGTCGCATTTGTGACAAGGTGACGTGAAACGAAAGGGCGCTGACCTTCTGGTCGCGCCCTTGAAGTTGAACGTCAGATTGTCCAAATGCGGCCCGCGCAGCGTCGACCGGTCCGCCGTTCGGCAGAACGGCGGAACCTACTTGACTCCGTACTGCTCGTAGTAGGCGTCGATGGCGGCCTTGAGCTCGTCATCGATGAC
>CALLFD010000393.1 GCA_937997605.1 uncultured Collinsella sp.
GTAACGGTGCCGCCCTTGTCTGCCTGTACCGATAACGCAGCCATGATCGCGGAGGTCGCTCGCCGTAAATTCGACCGAGGTGAAATCTCGCCGTTCGACGTCGACGCCGATCCAAACATGACGCTGTAGTCGTACGGGTGCGGTCCCCGACGCTGCCCGGGCGCCAGCGGCCGCATATGAACTTTCCTGCTCTACAGTCCTGCTCACGACGGAGGCCACATTAAGTGGCCTCCTGTTCGTGCGGAACTCGCGATAAAGTTCATATGCGGCCGCTGGCGCCCGGGCAGCGTCGGGGACCTTTCTGTATCGATGCGGCTTCCGAGCCGGATTGGCGTCGACAACGTCCGGCAAGGTTAGCCAGCTGCGTCGAATTTCCGGCGTGCTTTAGCTGAAAGAAAAAGATGGTGTGCGGAGCTTTGCTCCGCATTTGGGATGGGAGCCCCTGAGAGCCGCGGGAGCCGGGCGGCGCATATGAACTTTCCTGCTCTACAGTCCTGCGCAAGACGGAAAGCACATTAAGTGCTTTCCTTTGCGTGCGGAACTCGCGATAAAGTTCATATGCGCCGCCCGGCTCCCGCGGCTCTCAGGGGCATCTCTCATGCAAAAACTGTCGTGGGGTAAAGTCCGAGGTCAGTGGCGTTTTATACCGAGAAATCCAAAAAAGTTGAAAATTCATTACAAATTTGCGTTGACTTTAGGCAACTAAAGTTTCATACTCCTTTTCAACCACTGGGGGATGTGAACACGCACGGATTGTTCGCATCATGATTGAAGAGGATTTCTTAGACATGTTCACGCATCAGCTAAACATTATCAGCGTAGTAATTATCTGATGCGGGTTAGCACATACAGCTAGCCCGTACGATAACGGGCGGCTGATGAAGATGAGGGCCGTCGAGCGCAACCGACGGCCCTCATTTTTTATGTCTAGGAAGTTCTTTTTAGAGGAGGAAATGCAATGAACGGAGTTTTGCTCATGGTTGTGGCCGCGGCGGTGCTCGCCTGCGGCTATCTGGGCTATGGCCGATGGCTGGCCAACAAGTGGGGCGTTGACAAAGAGGCCCTCACGCCGGCCAAGCGCATGAAGGACGGCAAGAGCTTCTCGCCCGTCTCCGCCTTCACCGCGTTCTCGCATCAGTTCAGCTCGATCTGCGGTGCTGGCCCTGTCACGGGTACGATCGTCGCCATGGCCTTTGGCTGGCTGCCTGTCGTGCTCTGGGTCCTCATCGGCGGCATCTTCTTTGGCGCCGTCCACGACTTTGGTGCCCTGTACGCTTCGATGAAGAACAACGGCAAGTCGCTCGCTCAGCTCATCGAGAAGTACATCGGCAAGACCGGCCGTCGCCTGTTCCTGCTGTTCTGCTGGCTGTTCTGCATCATCGTCATCGCCGCCTTCACCGACATGGTCTGCAAGACGTTCATGTTCACCCCGGCCGTTGACGCTTCTGGTGCTGCTACCGGTGCCATCGACTTCACCAAGTCCTATGCCGCCGGCTGCGCTGGTACCATCTCCATCCTGT
Source organism: uncultured Collinsella sp. (assembly GCA_937997605.1). Lineage (GTDB taxonomy): Bacteria > Actinomycetota > Coriobacteriia > Coriobacteriales > Coriobacteriaceae > Collinsella. Next base: position 1,521 of record CALLFD010000393.1, read on the forward strand.
TCACCTTCGTCGCTATCGCCTTTGGTTGGGCCCAGAAGAAGTTCAACCTCACCGGCGCTGCCGAGTTCGTCACCGGCGTTGTCCTCATGGTTCTCATGTTCGCCGTCGGTATGCAGTTCCCGGTCTACCTGGATAAGTTCCAGTGGTTCGCCGTCGTCATGGTCTACCTGGTCTTCGCTGGCGCTATGCCCATCCAGATGCTCAAGACCCCGCGTGACTACCTCACTTCCATCATGATGATCGTCATGATCGTCTGCGCTGTCCTCGGCATCGTCGTCCTGGGCGTCAACGGTCAGGCCACTATCACCGCTCCGGTCTTCACCGGCTTCTCCACTGCCTCCGGCATGATGTTCCCGGTCCTGTTCGTCTCCGTCGCTTGCGGTGCTCTCTCCGGTTTCCACAGCCTCGTTTCTTCCGGCACCTCTTCTAAGCAGGTCGAGAAGGAGCAGGACGCCGTCAAGGTCGGTTACGGCGCCATGATCGTCGAGTCCTTCGTCGGCATCCTTGCCATCATCGTCGCCGGCATCATGTTCTCCGACATGAACACCGCCGGTACCGGCGCCCTCAACGCCGGTGTCGCTTCCACCCCGTTCCAGATCTTCGCCGCTGGCATCTCCCGCGGTATGCAGGCCTTCGGTGTTGACGGCACGCTCGCTACCGTCTTTATGACCATGAACGTCTCCGCTCTGGCCCTGACCTCGCTCGACGCCGTCGCCCGCATCGCCCGCACTTCGTTCTCCGAGTTCTTTGCCCAGACCAACGATGCCCTGGCCATCGAGTCCAAGGCCGGCTACATGAAGGTCCTCGGCAACCCCTGGTTCGCCACGGTCGTTACCCTGCTTCCCGGTCTCGCCCTCGCTTTTGGTGGCTATGCCAACATCTGGCCGCTCTTTGGTGCTTCCAACCAGCTGCTCGGCGGCATGACCATGATCACCCTCGCCGTGTTCTGCAAGTGCACCGGCCGCAAGGGCTGGATGCTCTATGTGCCCGTCGCCTTCCTGCTCTGCTGCACCTTCACCTCGCTGGTCCAGAGCGCCATGGGCTGCATGGCCGCTGTCCAGGCTTACGGCTTCTTCGGCACCATCCCGGCTACCGCCACCACGGCCGCCGTCTCCGTCGCCGCCACCAAGGGCCTGCAGCTTGTCTTCGCCGTCCTGCTGATGGTCCTGGGCCTCATCGTTGCCGTTAACTGCCTCAAGGAGTTCTTCGGCAAGGAGGCCGGTTCCATGCCCGACGAGGAGCCCGAGTGGTCCGAGATGGGCAAGGCCGAGTATGGCCGCGCTGCTGCTGCCGAGGCTCCTGTCGACGCCGAGGCCGCCAAGGCTTAGTCGACCTGACGCGTTGAACGTCACATCTATATGACTCGGAAAGACCGGATCCGCGACTTCGCGGGCTCGGTCTTTTTTTCATGCAAAAGCGGGTGACGCTCGAGTGTTCTCGCAGATGTTTTGCGTGGATAAGGGCGCGCGTTGTACCATATAGACGTATATGTGTGCATATGAAAGGGGCCCCGTGGCCAAGACGGTATATTCCGATAACCAAAATAATGTCGATGCCCTGGCTGAACGTCTGAGCAGCCAGACGTCGCTTTCTGCCGAGCGTGCCAAGCTGGTTGCCTACGACCTGCTCTGCCGCAAGGCGCTCAAGATTAAGTCGAGTGCGCTGGCGCAGATTTTCCGCTCCGTCGATAAGGAATGTGACACCAAGGCGATGCGCGATGAGCTTATCGCGGCAAATATCGTGACCAAGATCGAGGGTAGCGGCATTAACGGGCGCCCGGCGTTCTATACCATCAATGCCGAGATCCGCGATGCCCAGGAGCAGCCTGCCGAGTCCGTCGAGGATTTTGTCGTCGAGGATTCCGCTGACGTGCCTGCTGTGGAAGAAGCTGCTCCGCGTGAGCATGTCGATACCGATGAGTTGCTCGATGAGAACGTCGTGCGCGCCTTTACGGCCAAGGCAGGACGCGGCGGTTTTGGCGGGGGCGGCAAGCGCGATGCTCAGCGCCGTGCCCAGCAGGAGCGCTTCCGTCGCGCCGTTGCTCAAAAAGGTGAGACGGATGCTGAGACCGTCGAGGAAAAGTCCGTCGGGATACAGGAGCCGACTCGCACTCAAGAGCATGCTGAGATCCAGGAGCCCAAGCGTCGCCGCGGTGCCCACTTTAAGGCCGAGCAGCGAGGTATTGCATGCGAGGTCCAGGATTCCGTCGAGGCTGCTGACGCGTCCGATGAACCGGTCAAGAAGGCTCCGGGTTCGTGTCGTCCCGGCCGCGGTTTTGCGGGACGCGCGTATCCCGTAAGGCGTCAGGAGAAGAGCGAGCCGGCTTCGACCACTCAGGACGAGAAGGCCGTTGAGCCGGCGGCTCGCGAACAGAAGCCTGTTGAGCCGCAGCTTGAGGTTGATGCCGAGGCCAAGGGTCAGCAGCCTACTGATGAGCAGACGGAGCAGGGCGCGTCGAGCAAGCCTCGCCGCCGTCGCCATCGTGGGGGCCGCAGTTCCCATGCCGAGACTGCGGCCGAGAAGACCACGCCGCAGGACGAGGATGCGAAGATCGAGGTTTCTTCGGGGCAGCCTAAGCGCCAGCCAGCGAAGGAGAGTAAGTCCGATCGTCCGCAGAAGCAGGCGCCTATGCCGAAGCGCGAGCGCAATTCCCAAGGCGATTCTAAGCGCAAGTCTCAGAAGAAGCCGGAGTCTACCGCAGCAGATACCGCTGCCCAGCAGCCCAAGTCGGCAGTCCACGGCGAGGTCTCGGCGTTTGCCCTTGCCCGCGTTTTAGGCAGGCAGCTGCTCAAAGTTGTCCCTACGCCTACGGCGCTCTCTAAGATCAAGGAGCAGCAGACACAGATCGTAAAGGTCGAGGGCAAGGACGGCAAAAAGGCTCCGCAGCGCACTCAGCACAACGAGATGTCCAACCGCAAGATTGCCGAGGAAATCGCAATCATCCAGGCTTGGATCGAGCAGAACCGAGGTGCCGATACGCCGGTTGCCTCGCGCCGCCAGCGTGCCTACCAGATCTTTAACGACGAGAAGGCTTTTGACGGCAAGCACGGTGAGCGCCTGATCAGACGTATGACCGAAAAGGGCATTAGCATGCAGGCGATCAAGGTCGCCCCCAATCGCCCCGTGCACTTTACGGGCTTCTTTACGCTGGGTGCCGACAAGCCGTTCATTATGGTCGAGAACCTGGATACCTACGACGAGATCGTCAAGCTCCTGCGCGGACGCAAACATGCCAAGCTCTTTGGTACCAAGGTGGGCGGCGTGATTTTTGGCGGCGGCTGCAAGGCGAGCGTCTCGCACGCACTGGATGATTATCTGGCTGAGATTGGCTATCGCTTTAACTACGTCTACTACGTGGGTGATATCGATCGCGAGGGCGCGCGCATCGTCGAGCAGGCTCGCAATGCCAATGTGGTTGAGATTCGCCTGCATGCCGGCATGTACCGCGCCATGCTCGCCGAGCATAAGCGTCGCGTGAAGGCCGGCGGCGAGTGCGAGCCCGCGGCTGCCAACCAGGGCGTGCCGCAGAACCTGGCAGCGACGATCAAGGATCTGCCCATGGTTACGCGCGTGCAGTTCCGCAACGTGCTACGTGAAGGCGGGCGCATTCCGCAGGAGATTCTGATGACCGCAGACTATCGGGATGGCGACTCGGGAAGCTTCGACCGCATGCTGAACAATTAAATTCCGCCGTTCTACCGAACGGCGGACTTCTTGACGCTGCGAGGGGCCCTGGCACGGCAATCTGACGTTCAACTTCGGCGGCGCGACCAGAAGGTCAGCGCCGCCTTGTTTCACGTCACCTTGCCATACCAGGACCCCTCTCGCTGTCACGTCCAGAACATCGAGGTCACGTGGCCTCCTGTTCGTGCGGAACTCGCGATAAACCTAAGCCGGTGTCCCCGCTCTCCCGGGGCCTGTGGTTACTTGGTTGTTGCATGCGGCTCGCTTTTCGGAACAGGGCTGATAATTCTAGATGCAAGGCGCTCTTGGTCGTTATGGGCCTGGGGCGTCTGTCTTATATAGGTAGATTCCTTGCGGGTTCGAATCCCTCCGCTTGCCCACAAGAAAGCGCCCTGGGCCGTTATGGGCTCAGGGCGCTCAATTTTAATGGCTGGGACGGAGGGATTCGAACCCCCAACAGCCGGCACCAAAAACCGGAGTTCTACCGTTGAACTACGTCCCAATGTGTGGTGTTGCCCAAAAGCAACTCGTTTAGTTTACCTAATCTGCGAGGGCATCGCAAACGCCATCGAGCAGGCGTACGGCGAGTGTCTGCGCGTCGCTGGCCGTGAAGGTGCCGTTGTAGCGCGTCATGCCCGTTAGCTCAATGCGAATGCGTGCCGGCTTCTGCTGCGCGGCGACATTGGCAGTGCGGATGCGCTGGGCCAGGTTGTGGCACTCGGCGAGGGCAATCGTGGCGCGCGGTGCGGCGTCGGCGGGCAGCTCGTCGCTTGCGATTTCGAGCACCAGGTCAACGTCGGTTGGGACCTCGGAGTCGCAGAGCATCATGCCGCTGTTGTCGGTCGTTGCCGTGGCGATATTCCACATGCGCGACGCAACACTGCGTGCGATGGGGTCCTCGCCGATAACGGCAATCTGGAAGCGCTCGAGCACGTTGGCGGCGCGAGCAAAACCGATGCGGGACTCGGCTTCGGTGACCGAGGGCTTGCCCTCCCACACATGGTGCAGGCGGTTGATGTAGGCGTAGGTGTCCTGGAAGGCCATGCCGTCGGCAAACAGGCCGACATTTTCCTGGAACTGCTGCAGGGCGGCCTCGGTATGCGGACCAAAGTAGCCGTCGTCTTCACCACAGGCAAAGCCCAAAACGTTGAGAGCGCGCTGCAGGGCCTGCACATCGGCGCCATGGAAATTGGGCATGCGCAGATAGAGGGTGCGGTCGCCCAGCTTATACGAAGCGTCTACAAGGGCGCTCCAGCAGGGGATATCGACGGCATGACCGGCAGCAAGGCCGCTGTCGAGCCTGAAGGTGCTGACGGCCTGCTCAGTGGTGGCTCCAAAGTACTTGTCGGTGACTTCGGCGGCATCAATCGTGTAGCCGAGCTGCAGGAGACGAGACTGCACGTCCTCGACGGCTGCTCCTTGCATGCCCGTTGTAATAGGTTCCATGAACGAACCCCTTTCGGCGTACCATTCGTACTATTTGAGCGTCTGTCGGATAGACAACGCAAAGGGATGCATAAACATGCACTCAACAGTGTAGCAAGTTGT
>CALLFD010000394.1 GCA_937997605.1 uncultured Collinsella sp.
TCGAGTGCCGCGGCCCTGTTGCGCCTGCTGGTGCCGGGGGTCGATGTGCATGCTCGCGCGGCCGAGCTTTCGGGCGGGCAGCGCCGTCGCGTCGAGATCGCCCGTGCCCTGCTGTGCCCGGGCGGCGCGGTGATTCTTGACGAGCCCTTTACCGGCCTGGATGCCGCCGCGCGCGATACGACGGCCGAGGTCGTGCTCGACCTGCTCGACAGCCGCACGCTCTTGCTTGCCACGCACGATGTCGCCGACGCTCAGGCCCTCGATATCTCGGACATCATCACGCTCTAACTACTAACTCAGCAACAAAATGATCCGTTTTTCTCTGTCCCCATGGGGCCAGGTGTGGTATTCTATCTGCGGGGTAATACTTAGGAATACCAAGTAATACCAACGCCGCAGAAACAAACTCCGGATGCGGGCCAATCGGGTTGCCTTCACAGCCCGTCGCCCAGCCGCGTGGCCCGCATCTATCCGCACTACCGTCGTTTCAAAAAGGAAGCGCCATGGCAGAACACATGACCCCCGTAGTCGCGAAGGTCTTGCCCGAGGAGAAGGCAGCCTTCGCGGCGGCAACTCAGCTCGTGGGCACCACGCCGTCCAACGCCATCCGCATGTTTATCGCTGCGTTCAATCGCTGCGGCACCTTCCCGTTCGATATCTCGCCCAACGGGGCTTTTGGCGCTGCGCCCGATTCTCATCAATAAGTGATCCGTTTTCCTCCGTCCCCATGGGATCAGCTCTCTGCCGAGTTGTGGTAGAACTAGGGAACGGTTTTGAGGAGGTTGGCATGCTCAATGCGATGATTTGGGCGCTTGCCTGTTTTGGCGTCGTCGCTGCCGATATTGCCCTGAGCGTCGTTTTGTTCTCCGCCCTTGGCGCCGCATCGGTGTTCATGGGTTTTTCGATTGATGATCTCGACATTCAATTGCTTCAGGCCGTCGCGCAGACGGCATCGTTTTTGATGGCACTGCTGTGGTGGCGTTATCTGTGGCCGCGTTCGTTTATGGCACGCTGGCAAAGCGAGCGTCCGCTCGGCGGGGGAGTGCGTGGGGCGTGGAAACGCATCGCCTGCGTTATCGTGATTGGCCTGGCCCTGCAGGTAGTCGTTGGCTACGTGACCGACGCCGTGCTGTCGCTGCTGCCCGATGCCGCGGCCGACTACAGCGAGCTTGTCGAGGAAACAGGCATGGGCGACACCAGCTATCTCGCCGTTCTGACTACGGTGCTCGGCGCCCCATTTTGTGAAGAGCTGCTGGTGCGCGGCATTATTTTTGAGTTTTCGCTCCGAGCGTTTAATCCGCAGTGCCGCCCACTTTGGAAGCGCCGGCGTCGTGCGGGTGCGCAGGACGGCGCCATGGTGCCCTGGGCGGCCCCGAGTACCTGGGGCATCGCTGTGGCTATCGTGCTGCAGGCTGCCATCTTTGGTTTTATGCACATGAACTGGGTACAGGGCTGCTATGCGGGCGCCGCCGGCCTCATTTTTGGTTGGGTGCTCGTGACGACCGGAAAGCTCCGCTACACGATCCTGCTGCACTTTGCCTTTAATGCCGGGTCGTATCTCATGATGCTGCTCTGGTTTGTGGATACGCCGTTCGACGTGGCAATTACGGTCGCTATCGCCGGCTTTGTGCTGGTAGAGGCGATTCGCTCGCTGCGCCACGCGTGTGGGATGGACGCAGCGAGCGCACCGCTGCCCTAGTTGCGACGTCCGCCTCCGTTGGCGCCCTGCCGTCCCTGGGCCGCGCGATTGCGGCCTGCGGTGTTTTGCGCGCGCGACATGCCGCCGTGTCCCTTGCTGCCCTTGGGCCCTTTGCCAGCGCCGCCGCCATGCGGTTTGCCGCCCTTCTTGCCGGTGCCATGCCCACCGCCAGCAGATGTCTCGCCCGGGCGCGGGGGCACGGGGCGAATCAGGCAATGCTTGGTGTAGCCGATCAGGTCGCGGCGGCCGACCTTCTCCAGTGCCTCGCGCACGAGCTTGTAGTTCTCGGGCTTGCGATATTGGATGAGCGCGCGCTGCATGGCCTTTTCGTGCGGGTCGCGGGCCACATAGATCGGCTGCATGGTGCGCGGATCCACGCCAGTGTAGTACATACAGGTCGACATGGTGGACGGGGTGGGGTAGAAATCCTGCACCTGTTCGGGCATGTAGCCCATGTCGCGCACGGCCTCGGCAAGGTCCACAGCTTCCTTCATCGTTGAACCGGGGTGGCTCGAGATCAGGTATGGCACCACATACTGCTTGAGTCCGTATTCGCGGTTCAGGCGCTCAAATTTACGGCAGAACGCGTCGTAGACGGCGCGGCTCGGCTTGCCCATCACGGACAGCACCGCGTCGCTTACGTGCTCGGGCGCTACGCGCAGCTGGCCCGAGACATGGTGCTCCAGCAGCTCGCGCAAAAACTCGTCCGAGGCGTCGGCCATGGTGTAGTCAAAGCGGATGCCGCTGCGGACGAAGACCTTTTTGACGCCCGGCAGCTGGCGCAGGTCGCGCAACAGCTGCGTGTAGCCGCTCTCGTCGACCACCATGTTCTTGCACACACTCGGCCACAGGCAGCGCTTGTTCTTGCACACGCCGTGCTTGAGCTGCTTGTCGCAGGCCGGGCGGCTAAAGTTTGCCGTCGGGCCGCCCACGTCGTTGATATAGCCCTTAAACTCGGGGTCGTGCGTGAGCAGCTCGGCCTCGCGCATGATCGAGTCGTGGCTGCGCATCTGCAGCACGCGGCCCTGGTGGAAGGTGAGCGCGCAAAACGAGCACTCGCCAAAACAGCCGCGGTTGGAGCTAATGGAAAACTTGATCTCGGCAAAGGCCGGCACGCCGCCCGCCGCGTCGTAATCGGGATGCCAATCGCGTGCGTAGGGGAGCTCGGCCACCTCGTCCATCTCATCGGTGGTGAGCGTCGCCGACGGCGGGTTCTGCACCACATAGACGCTGTTGGGGTAGGGCTCTACCAAGCGATGCCCGGTGATGGGGTCCATATTCTGCTGTTGCACGTTAAAGCTGCGCGCGTAGTTGAGCTTATCGGCGGCAAGGTCGTCCCAGCTGGGCAGCAGGTCGTAGTCGTAGACCTCGTCGAGCGAACCCGTGCGGTAAACGGTGCCGTTGATATAGGTGATCTGATCGACGGGCAGTCCCGCGTCGAGCGCGTCGGCGATCTCGACGATTGCGTGCTCGCCCATGCCGTAGATGAGGATGTCGGCGCCCGAGTCGAGCAGTACCGAACGCTTGAGCTTGTCCTGCCAGTAGTCGTAGTGGGCCAGACGGCGCAGGCTCGCCTCGATGCCGCCGATGATGATGGGAGCGTCCTTGAACGTCTGGCGGATGAGGTTGCCGTAGACCGTGACGGCACGATTGGGGCGGTGCCCCTCCTCGCCACCGGGAGTATAGGCGTCGGTGTGGCGGCGGTGCTTGGTCACCGAATAGTGGTTGACCATGGAGTCCATGTTGCCGGCGCTGACGAGAAAGCCCAAGCGCGGCTCGCCGAGCACGCTGATGCTGGCGGGGTCGGTCCAGTCGGGCTGGCAGATGATGCCCACTTTGTAGCCGTGCGCGTCGAGCACGCGGCTGATGATGGCCATACCAAAGCTGGGATGGTCCACGTAGGCGTCGCCGCAGATGTAGACAAAGTCGCACTGGTCCCAACCGCGTGCATCCATGTCGGCGCGGCTGACGGGGAGGAACTTGTCGCGGCCCGGACGCCAGGGGCGGGCGGGTGCTGCCGGGGTATGAGTGGCGTGGCCACCCTGGGCCTTGGCGCCACGCTTTTGCTGCTGGCCGCGCTGGGCATGCTTGCCGTGCTGGTTGTGCTGAGCGTCCTGGGGCTTTTTTGCCACGATTCCTCCCGTTGTTAGTATGCTGCACGTAATTGTAACCAGTCTTTTTGGGACGGGGCTAAAAAGACTGGTGGAGTACACGAGGCGTCGGGCGTCGGCGCCGAGCCCGCCGTTTGTTTCCAGACTGTGTATCTGCGCGCTGGGGAAGCCGTCTCGCGCGCACGCCATGTTGTCAATGGGTTACAGTATGAACGGCGGCTATGTTTCCGCCAACGCACGAGAGAGTCGTCAACAAGGAGGATGCACGACGATGCAGCGTGCCAAACAGATATCGGAGTCTATTGAGCTGGGCATCATCTTGGCGCTCGCCGGTGGCTTTATGGACGTGTATTCGTACATTGGGCGCGACCATGTTTTCGCCAACGCACAGACGGGCAACATCCTGCTCGTGGGCGTGAGCATCTCGGAGGGCAACTGGGCACTTGCGGGGCGCTACTTCTTCCCTGTGGTGTCGTTTGCCGTGGGCATTATGCTTGCCGACCTGGTACACGAACGGTTTGGCAGCGTGATTCACTGGCGTCAGGTGACGGTGTTCTTTGAAGCCGTCATCTTGATGGGCGTGAGCTTTATCCCCGGTGGCGGTTACAACCTGCTCGCCAACTGCCTCACCTCGTTTGCCTGCGGTATGCAGGTCGAGAGCTTCCGCAAGATCCATGGTCACGGCATCGCTACGACCATGTGCATCGGTAACCTGCGCAATGCACTGCAAAACGTGGACGATTACATCATCACCCACAGGCGCGGCTTTTTGGAAAACGGCCTGCTGTACTTTGGCGTGATCTTTACCTTTGTGTTTGGCGCCGTGTTGGGCAACTGGTGTATTGAGCGCATGGGCCTGCACGCCATCGTCGTGGCGAGCTTGCTGCTGTTTGTCGCGTTTGCCATCATGTTCATCGACCGTGAACGCGACTTGCGCTTACGCTGGAAACGCGCCTGCGAAAATTGGAAAGACGCCTGCCAAAAATAGCGGCAAGATGTGAAGAGGGGGCAGTCCCCTTTGTCGCACTGATCAATATTGGGGAGGGGACGGCCATCTCGGCCGCCCCTTTTTGGAGTCTTAAGCGCTAAGGTACATGTTTGTAACAACATTCAGGAGCCTGAAAAACTATCTAGCTCCTGAATGTTGCTACGAACTGCTTTTTGCGATTTATTCGAGATGCTCTTCAATCCGAGCCCTAAGAAGGGCAATGGCTGTAGGTATTCCAATTGCGGCGGCCAATTCGGCTTTATCCAAAACCTGTATGCTAAAGCACGATTGCTTATCACATTGAAGGACGATAACTGAAGATAGCTTCACTTCCCGTTGGCTGAATATATCGTAATCTCCAAATAGGAAGTTACCTTTTATTGTGTAATTCGGTATGTTCGTTACGCACTTCATCTCAAGTCTGTTTAGACCATAATCGAACACCGCAACTTCCTTGTGTTCGATGATGAGCGCAACCCTGGGCATGTTGCTAAAACCACCGTCGACGACAGTGAAGAGTTTTTCATTTGCATCGTCATAAACGGTATATTTAAGACTCAATAGCTGTCCTAGTGGACCCGTGAACCCATGTTTTTTGATGTTGAGGTTGTCTCCCGCTGGGTTGATGAGAGCTAGAGCATGCGGATAAGGGTTACCTTCAATTGAGATTCGATATTCGTTTGTAGCCGTCTTGCTCGATTTAGGACCAGTAGCTACCATGTGTCATCGCCTCGATCGAATTGGAACCGCCTTCTGCTTCGTGCGGAGAATTACGCTGTACGTTGCAGTGTATGCAGCCACAATAACTGCATGGGCAATCTCTAATAAAATGAATGATGCTATTTGCTGCATGCATGTTATTTACTACAAAGTATCCTTTTATAAACGTGCTGTCAAACATATATTGCTAAAGCAGAAACAATTTAGACTGAGTGGATCGTATTCTTTGGGCGATTGCTCCTATAATCTAGCCTTCGCTGCTGTCGGGAGGAAAGGAGTAGAGCTCCGTTATTATGTTGAAACGCTTTAACACTTTTGACGTTCTCATGCGTTTTTTGTTTCAAAAGCGTTAGGATGGGACTTATAGTGCGGGGCGTAATGGGCGCCCCGCACACGATGGGAGGCTATCAATGGCTAATCGTTTCGTTCTCAACACCATCTCTTATCATGGTTCCGGCGCCATCAAGGAGATTCCCGGCGAGCTCCAGCGTCGCGGCTACAAGAAAATCTTCGTCTGCTCCGACCCCGATCTGGTCAAGTTTGGCGTTACCGCTAAGGTGACCGACGAGCTCGACGCCGCCGGCATCGCTTGGAGCCTCTACTCCGAGATCAAGCCCAACCCCACTATCCAGAACGTCAAGGACGGCGTCGAGGCCTTCAAGGCCGCCGAAGCTGACGCTATCGTGACCATCGGTGGCGGCTCCTCCATGGACACCGCTAAGGCCATCGGCATCATCATCAACAACCCCGAGTTCGCCGATGTCCGCAGCCTCGAGGGCGTTGCTCCGACTAAGAACCACGCCGTGTTCACCATCGCCGTGCCGACGACCGCCGGTACCGCTGCTGAGGTGACCATCAACTACGTCATCACCGACCCCGAGAAGGTTCGCAAGTTCGTGTGCGTCGACACCAACGACGCCCCCGAGGTCGCCGTCGTCGACCCTGACATGATGGCTTCCATGCCCGCCGGCCTGACCGCTTCCACTGGCATGGACGCTCTGACCCACGCCATCGAGGGCTACACCACCAAGGGCGCTTGGGAGCTCTCTGACATGTTCCACTTTGAGGCCATTAAGCTGATCAGCGAGAACCTGCGCGACTCCGTTGCCGAGGCCAAGTCCGGTCAGCCCGGCTCCGGCCGCGAGGGCATGGCCCTTGGTCAGTATGTCGCCGGCATGGGCTTCTCCAACGTTGGCCTGGGCATCGACCACGCCATGGCTCACACCCTGTCAGCTCACTACGACACCCCGCACGGCGTCGCTTGCGCCATGCTGCTGCCGATCGCCATGGAGTTCAACAAGCCGGTTTGCGCTGAGCGCCTGGCCAAGGTTGCCGTTGCCATGGGTGTTGACACCACGGGCATGAGCACCGACGAGGCTGCCGACGCCGCTATCGCCGCCGTCAAGCAGCTCTCTGCCGACGTGAATATCCCGCACGTCTGCGAGGCCATGAAGGCTGACGAGATCGAGGTTCTGGCCAAGGACGCCATGGCCGACGCCTGCTTCCCGGGTAACCCGCGCGAGGCAACGCTCGACGACGTCATCGAGCTCTTCAAGAAGATCTGCCCGGCTGCCTAGCCCAGTTTGGTGGTCCTTCGCCCGTAGGTGTATGGTCTTTTGACGTGCCGCTGGCCCTGCCGTGCTACGCACGGCGGGGCTTTTTGTGCTGCGTCGATGCCCTGAGACGGACAAAACCAAGGCGTACTGCCCGCTGCGGATAGGTGGTGCACTTCCCTGCGTGCATTTTTGGGAGTATTCAGCAAGCTCTGAAAAATGCATAACGTTGTGAATGGGCCGTAGTGGCCCGCGGGCGCCCATCGACAGCCCCTGTGGGCGGGCTATCGATGGGCGGAGATGGCTGTCGCCGCGTTTTTGGTTTGCGACGGTCTACAACACTGCTGTAACCGCGTCGTTTTGTCGTTTGTGATGGGGTCGTTGGGGCCCACGGTGCTGAATACTCCGTTTTTTGCACGGTCCAAGGTGGGGTACCCTGAGACGAAACAAAAAGATGTCTCATATTTATGCAGATACCGATAGGATTTATGCAAGATTGAGATTGTAAACCGTGCGCGTGCACAAAACCGGTGCGGGGACGTCGGGAGGCGGCTCGGCTCCTAGGGCATTGACCGTGCAGAACGGTTAAAATCGGGACTCGGTCTTAGTTTTACTTGGAAGGATGCATATGGCTTCTAATGTTGATGCTTCTCTAGAGGAGATGCTCTCCTATATCGCGGGACAGCTTAAGACGCTGACTTCTATCGCCTCGCCTACGGGCTATACCCGTGCGGCGACTGATTATCTAATGGAAACGTTGCGCGATATGGGCATTGGCCCCGAGCGTTCTAACAAGGGCAATGTGCTCGTTGAGCTTGGTGGTGAGGGCGAGCCGCTCGTGTTGGCGAGCCATGTCGATACCCTGGGCGCCATGGTGCGCTCCATTAAGGACAATGGTCGCCTGCGCCCCACGACGCTCGGCGGGCATCAGTGGTCTACGGCCGATGGCGAGAACTGCACCGTCTACACGCGTGACGGCAATGTGTACACGGGTGTGGTTCTTAACACCGAGCCTTCGGCGCACGTGGCCGACGAGCCGGTCAAGACCATCGAGAAGAACATGGAAATCCTGCTCGATGAGAATGTCGACAGCAAGGACGATGTGCTTGAGCTGGGCATTCAGACCGGCGACATCATCGCTATGAATCCGCGTACCACGGTGACGGAGAGCGGCTACATCAAGAGCCGCTTCCTGGATGACAAGCTGTCGGCGTCGATTCTGCTGGGTCTGGCCCGCGCTGTTGCTGATGGCGAGGTGTCGCTTTCGCGCAAGGTGTCGCTGCTCTTTACCGTGTACGAGGAGGTCGGCCACGGCGGTGCTTTCGTGCCGGCCGACACGCGCGAGATGATCAGCGTTGACATGGGCTGCGTGGGCGACGACCTGGGCTGCACCGAGCGCATGGTGTCGATTTGCGCCAAGGATTCGGGTGGCCCCTACAACTACGATCTGGTGACCACGCTGTCCAATATCGCGCGCGAGCTTGAGCTCGATTATGCCATCGACGTGTACCCGCATTACGGCTCGGACGTCGAGGCCACGCTCTCTGCCGGCTACGACATCCGTCACGGCCTGATCGGCCCCGGCGTGTACGCGAGCCACAACTACGAGCGCAGCCACATCGACGGCGTGCGCAACACCTTCGAGCTCGTCCGCGCCTACGTACAGCGCTAGCGATGCAGCGGCCTCGGCTGATACGGCAGTACCGACCGAGGCCGTCCTCTCTAAGTTGCGGTGAAATAGGGACTGTTTGGCGGTTTTAAACGCTTAAACAGTCCCTATTTCACCGCAATTTATGAAGGGGATGGGGCTACTTAAGTGCGCCGGTCACCGTGCCGCCGCCGAGGACGATGTCGCCGTGGTAGACTACAACGGCCTGGCCGGGGGCGATGGCTCGCTGCGGCTCGTCAAAAGTCAGCAGCATTTGCCCGTCTTCGCCGCGCGTAAGGGTCGCTGCTTGGTCTTTCTGACGGTAACGGTACTTGGCGCCCACGCGAATGCCGCCGGCATCGAGTTCTGCCTCCATGCGGTCGGCAGGGGCGCTCCAGATCCAGTCGTCGGCCGTGAGTGCTGTGGCCGTTAGGTCCTCGGCCTCGCCCAGATGCACGGTGTTGTTGGCGGCATCGACGCCCGTCACATACACGGGATGCGCCATCGCGACGCCCAAGCCCTTGCGCTGGCCGATGGTATAGCGCAACGCGCCGTTATGGCGTCCGACCACGCTGCCGTCGCGCCACACAATGTCGCCCGGTGCAGCGGGATGTCCGCAGCGGCGCTCGATATAGCCCGCGTAGTCACCGTCTGGAATAAAGCAGATGTCCTCGCTTTCGGCCTTCTGGGCGTTGGTAAAGCCTTGCTCGGCGGCTATGCGGCGCACGTCGCGCTCTTTGTCTAGGCCTGCCAGCGGAAAGATCGTGTGCGCCAGGCGCTCCTGCGTAAGCGAATATAAAAAGTAGCTCTGGTCCTTTTTGGGATCTTCGCCGCGATGCAGCTGCCAGGTGCCGTCTACTGTCTGGCTTGTTTTGGCGTAATGACCCGTTGCGATGTAGTCGCAGCCCATGTCCAGCGCCGCACCGAGCAACGCGCCAAACTTTATGTGGCGGTTGCAGATGATGCACGGGTTGGGCGTCAGCCCCTCCTGGTAGGCGTTCACAAAGCGCTCGATAACGCTGTGGTCGAAGGTCTGCTGCAAGTCGAGCACATGGTGGGGTATCCCCAGACGCTCGGCGACGGCCTTTGCATCGGCGATGTCGCGGTCGACTTTGCTCATACCCGTTGCAGGATCGGGCGCGGGGCAGGTGAGGCGCATGGTGGCGCCGACGCATTCGTAGCCCTGGCTTTTGAGCAGGTACGCGGTCACGCTGGAATCGACGCCGCCGCTCATGGCGACGAGCACGCGCTTGTTGTGCATGGGGAGGTTCTCCTTGGTGGCATGTGGCCAAAAAAGAAAAGCGGCGCGGGAGGCTGGTTCCGCGCCGCAGACATTGTAGCAAGTTCGGGCGTCTCGTGGGACACCCTGATTGGATGGGCTCAGACTGCCGGGAGAGAGGAGACCGGCTCGTCCGTGGGCTCAACCTATGGGCGACAGGCCCTAGTCCTGGAAGAGCGCCGTGGACAGGTAGCGCTCGCCGGTGTCGGCAAGCAGGGCCACGATGGTCTTGCCCTCGTTCTCGGGGCGCTTGGCCAGCTGCAGCGCGGCCCACACGGCGGCGCCGGACGAAATGCCCACGAGCACGCCCTCCTTGTGGCCCACGGCGCGGCCGGTCGCAAAGGCGTCGTCGTTCTCGACGGGGATGATCTCGTCATAGACCTGGGTGTCGAGGACGTCGGGCACAAAACCGGCGCCGATACCCTGGATCTTGTGCGGGCCGGCTTGGCCCTTGGAGAGCACCGGGGAAGTGGCGGGCTCGACGGCGACGACCTTGATTTCGGGGTTCTGCTCCTTAAGGAACTCACCCACGCCGGTCACGGTGCCGCCGGTTCCAACGCCGGCGACGAAGATGTCGACCTCGCCGTCGGTGTCATCCCAGATCTCGGGGCCGGTCGTGGCCTTGTGGATGGCGGGGTTGGCGGGGTTCACAAACTGGCCGGCGATGATGCTGTTTGGCGTCTCCTTCTGCAGTTCCTCGGCCTTGGCGATGGCGCCCTTCATGCCCTTGGAACCGTCGGTGAGCACGAGCTGTGCGCCATATGCCTGCATAAGCTTGCGGCGTTCGACGGACATAGTCTCGGGCATGGTGATGATCACCTTGTAGCCGCGAGCCGCCGCCACCGAGGCGATGCCGACGCCGGTGTTGCCACTCGTGGGCTCGATGATGGTGTAGTCGCCGCCGCGCACGAGCTTGCCGGCCTTCTCGGCCTCGTCGATCATGTTCTTGGCGACGCGGTCTTTGACGGAGCCGGCGGGGTTGAAGTATTCCAGCTTGACGAGCACGCGGGCCTTGAGGTCCTCATCG
Source organism: uncultured Collinsella sp. (assembly GCA_937997605.1). Lineage (GTDB taxonomy): Bacteria > Actinomycetota > Coriobacteriia > Coriobacteriales > Coriobacteriaceae > Collinsella. The sequence continues at coordinate 11,026 of CALLFD010000394.1, forward strand.
GCCTCAAAGTGAGTGAGCTCCAGAAGCGGAGTGTGGCCGATAAGCTGATCGATGGACGTGTAAACATTGCTCATGGTGAACCTCCAAAGTGTTCAAATGACTGGATACCGTGTGGTTTTACGGTGTGTGTAGCAGCGAAACCCACAAACCTTATGGGTTGTTCGTTTTGCTGTTGGCAAGCATAGTAGACAGTAAAGCCTAGTAACGCAATAGGAAATAGAAGATTATTACGAGTCGATTAACCATCTTGACCGGAACGGGTATTTTCAAAACCAATATTTCGGCTAGAATTTCTACGGACTAAATGACCGAAAGGCAGCACTATACATGTTGGTTTCTACTAAGGGCAGATATGCCCTGCGCGTTATGGTCGATCTGGCCGAGCACCAGGCAGCCGGTCGCATCCCGCTCAAAGAGATCGCGGCGCGACAGGGGATTTCCGAGAAATATCTCGAGAACATTTTGGCTACGCTCGTGCGCGCCAACATGCTCTCGGGCATGCGCGGCAAGGGCGGCGGCTATGTGCTCACGCGCCCGCCCGAGCAATACACGGTGGGCGAGATCTTGCGCCTGACCGAGGGCAGTCTGGCGCCGGTCGCCTGCCTGGATGGCGACTGCAA
>CALLFD010000395.1 GCA_937997605.1 uncultured Collinsella sp.
CGGTTGTGCTGGCCACGCAGCATGCTATTGATGTCGCAGGCGCGCTTGGAGGCAAGCGAAGCGAGCAGGAAGCGGTTGTGATCGGTCTTCTCCAGAAGATCGTCAATGCAAGGCTTTACAACGGACACGGACCTCAGATCCTTTCATGCATATCGAGAACGCGAACGAGCTCATCGGTCGCGCGGTCGAGATCGTCATTCACCACGACGTCGTCGTAGCGGTCGGCAAGGGCAAGCTCATCGGCGGCGTTTGCCATACGCAGCTCAATCGTCTCGGGCGTCTCGGTACCGCGACCGACTAGACGCTCGCGAAGCACCTCGAGCGAAGGTGGCTTGATAAAGATCAGCACGGCCTCGGGGAAACGCTCCTTCACCTGCAGGGCACCCTGGACATCGATCTCCAAGATGAGAGACGAACCAGAGGCGAGCTTGGACTGAACCTCGCTCACCAACGTGCCGTAGCAGTTACCGTGGACCTCGGCCCACTCAACAAACTCACCGTTTGCCACGCGGCGGTCGAACTCCTCGCGCGTCAGAAAAAAGTAGTTGACGCCGTCGACCTCACCTTTGCGTGGTGCTCGCGTGGTAGCCGAAACCGTCAGGCCCAGGTTCGAGCGGAGCTCGCGCACACGAGTGACGAGCGTGCCCTTGCCTGCGCCTGACGGTCCAGAAATCACAAAGAGCTTGGAATCCTGAGCGCCCACTTATTTGGTCAGCTGCTCGAGGAGCTGCTCGCGCTGACGGACGCCGAGGCCCTGGACGCGACGGGTAGCGGAGATACCGAGCTCCTCCATGATCTTGGCGGCCTTGGCCTTGCCATAACCAGGAAGAGACTCGATGAGGGTGGAAACCTTCATGCGGGAAGCGATGGGGTCATCGGAGTTGAGCACAGACTCGAGGGACTTTTCGCCCTTCTTGATCTGCTCGCGAAGCTCAGCGCGGGCGTGACGTGCGGCAGCAGCCTTCTCAAGAGCCTGCTTGCGCTGCTCATCGGTAAGCTGAGGGAGTGCCATTCGTACCTCCAAAAAGTTGGGTTATATCTGATTCAATAATTGGCATTTTAGCACGTAGAACGTACAAAATGCCCAATCGCGGCTCCATAGGTTAGACGATACCCGCAAAAAGTGCAATATACTGCGCCCAAAGTTAAGCCCCTGACCTGCGATTCCACACAAAGGATGGGAAAGTTTACGCAGGCACAGGGGCTATTTTGTGCTAATGAGACCCAAAAGTGGTGACTTAGGGGAATCTTTTAGGCGACGTTTTCGACCAGCTCAGCGACAATAGCGTCAAAGGCGGCAACCGGATCGTCGGCGCCGGTGATGGGACGGCCCACCACAATGTGGCTTGCGCCACGCTCGATAGCCTGGGAAGGCGTCGCCACGCGGGACTGGTCACCAAGGGCGGCACCCACCGGACGCACACCCGGAGTCACGATGAGGGCATCGGGGCCCAGCAGCTCACGCATGTCGTGAGCCTCCATCGGCGAGCACACGATACCGTCGATGCCGTTGGCCTGAGCGAGCTTTGCCAGGCGGGCGGCCTCCTCAGCCACGGGCGACTCGACGCCGATCTCGCTCAAGGCATCCTGATTCATGCTCGTAAGAACGGTGATGGCGACGAGCTTGGCGCGGTCCTCGCGCGCCTCCTCGGCACCCTCGCGGCAGGCAGCGAGCATGGCGCCCGAACCCAAGCCGTGAACCGAAAGCAGGTCGGCACCGGCAAGCGAGGCCGAACGGGCGGCACCGCGAACCTGATGCGGAATATCATGGAACTTAAGGTCAAGGAAGACCTTAAAGCCCAGGTCCTTAAAGGTCTTGACGATCTCGGGGCCCTCAGCGTAATAGAGCGTCATGCCAACTTTGAGCCAAGCGGCATGACCAGAAAGCTCGTGGGCGAGCTCGAGTGCGCGCTCACGGTCGCAGTCGAGGGCGACGATCACACGGTCGCGGGCATCGGTCTCTACCATTCGAAAGCACCTACCAGCTCGTTGATGTCCTTTACGCCCTGGGACTCCGCCCAGGCCTCGAGCTCGTGCGCGATCTTGAGCGAAGCGCACGGATCGACGAAGTTGGCCATACCGACCGACACGCAGGTGGCGCCAGCCAGGATAAACTCGGCCGCATCCTCGCCCGTCATGACACCGCCGACACCGTTGATGGGGATATCGACGGCCTGGGCAACCTCCCAGACCATGCGCACGGCGATGTGGTGGCACAGCGGGCCCGAAAGGCCGCCCTTGGGCTTGGCCACGCGGGACTTGCGGGTATGGACGTCGATGGCCATGCCCTGGATGGAGTTGATGACTGAAAGACCGTCGGCACCGGCAGCCTCGAGGGCCTTGGCAATCTCGGCAACGTTGACCGGAGCCATCTTCACGAACAGCGGCTTATCGGTCACCTTGCGGCAGGCAGCCATAACGGAAGAGGCGCCCTCGGGCGTGGAGCCCATGGCGGCACCGCCGGCGGCGATGTTGGGGCAGCTCACGTTGATCTCGTAGCCGGCAGCCCAGGGGCACAGCTCGACATACATCTCGAGCGCGCGGACAAACTCGTCAACGGAGTGGCCGGCAACCTGACAGATGACCTGGCAGCCGTCCTTGGACAGTTGCTCGAGCCACGGGCCGGACTCGCGGGCAAAGGCAGCCACGCCGGGGTTCTGAAGGCCCACGGAGTTGATCATACCGCCGGGGATCTCGGCCATGCGGGGCGCGGGATTGCCGGGCCAGGGCTCAGCTGCGCAACCCTTGGTGGTGATGGCGCCCAGCTGGGAAACATCAAAGAAGTTCTGGAACTGCCAACCGTAGCCAAAGGTACCGGCTGCGGTGTTGATGGGGTTCTGCATCTTGACGCCGCCGAAATCGACGGCCATGTTCACGGTACCCACTAGAAGACCACCACCTTGGAAGCATCGAACACGGGGCCGCACATGCAAGCACCCTTCATACCGTCGACCGTCTCGACATTGCAGGTGTTGCAGGCGCCAAAGCCACAGCTCATCATGCGCTCGAGCGACACCTCGCAGTACGCACCGGCCTCGGCGGCAGCGGCGGCGACTTTCTTCATCATGACAGCGGGGCCGCAGCTGGCAACATAGTCGTAGCCGCCCTCTCCGAGCAGCTCGGCTGCCGGGTCGGTGCAAAAACCGTGCGTGCCCAGCGTGCCATCATCGGTGCACACGTTAACTGTGGCGCCCAGCGCGCGGAACTCATCGACACCCACGGCCTTGGAAGCGGTGCCAAAGCCCAGGCACACGTCGACATCCACGCCCTGCTCGGCAAGCTTGCCGGCGAGGCAGAGCACAGGCGGAACGCCGATGCCGCCCGCCACGAGCAGCGCCTTCCTGGTGCCCTCGGGAACAAGCCAGCCGCGGCCGCCAGGGCCCAACAGGTTGGACTTGGAGCCGGGGACCATCTGCGACAGACGACGGGTGTCGTCACCCACGACGGCGTACCACAGCTCGACGGTACCGGCCTGGGCGTCGGCGCGATAGAAGCTCAGGGGCACGCGAAGCAGCGAGGACGCATCGCCGGGCACGGCAATGTTCACAAACTGACCGGGCTTGAGCGCACTTGCAAGCTTAGGGGCCAAGATGACGAGCGAGAAGATGCCGTCGGCGATCTCCTGGTTCGAGACGACCTCGAAGTCGTGCATGCGTGCAGTGGAAGGTGTGGGCATAGACGCTCCAATCCCCCATGCGGTTGCATGGTCAAAACGAACAGAAAGCGCGGCACCGCAAGGGCGCCGCGCACAAAAGCGATAAGGCTATGCTAGCAGATGCAGCCGTCGGCGAGCGTCTGCTTACCGCCGACAAACACATCGGTGGCACGACCGGTAAGCGTGCGGCCGGCAAAACCGGAGTTCTCGGCGCGCGACTCATAACCGTCCTCGCCGACCGTCCAGGTGGCAGAGGGGTCGAACACGGTCAGGTCGGCAACGGAGCCCGCCTTGACCTGAACCTGGTCGAGGCCCAGAATCTCACGCGGCTTGATGGCCATGAGCTCGACCATACGGCCCATGCTCATCTTGCCCGTGTTGACCAGCTCGGTGAGTACGAGTGACAGCGAGGTCTCGAGGCCGATCATGCCAAAGGGCGCAAGCTCGAACTCGCGGGCCTTCTCCCACGGGGTGTGGGGAGCGTGATCGGTGACGATAGCGTCGACGGTACCGTCGATGACGCCCTGACGGATGGCCTCGGCGTCCTCCTCGGTACGCAGCGGCGGATTGACCTTGAGCGAGGTGTTGTAGGTCTCGTCCAGGTCGTTCTCGGTCAGGAACATGTGGTGCGGGGTGGCCTCGCAGGTAACCTGAACGCCAGCGGCCTTACCGGCACGCACGATCTCCAGACCATGGGCGGTGGAGATGTGCTGGATGTGCAGCTTGGCGCCGGTCAGCTTGGCGATCTCGATGTCGCGGGCGATCTGGAGCTCCTCGCCGGCAGCCGGCCAACCCTCGAGGGAGATCGGAAGAGCGTCGTGTAGGGAAAGAGTGTCACTTCGATTGTAGGTCTCGGT
>CALLFD010000396.1 GCA_937997605.1 uncultured Collinsella sp.
CGTAACAAGGTAGCCGTACCGGAAGGTGCGGCTGGATCACCTCCTTTCTACGGAGTTTTCAGGACGCCGGTCTGGCGTCCGTCGTGTGGCCCACATGCCGGGAATGGTTCCCGGAGTGGTGTGGGCGTGCTGGTGTGGAAGAGATCGTTGGCTTCGCGGGTTCTTTTGGGGGCCTGCGGGCAGTGGTATGGGTATGCTTTTGGGTTCCCGGACCGCCACCCGCGACTTGGTCGCGTGCGGTTTTCCGGATGTCCCCTTGGGGCGGTCGGCCGGCCGGTGTGCCGTGTCCGGATCGTTGCTTGGGTGCGTGGTGGTTTGAGAACTGGATAGTGGACGCGAGCAATGCGATGATTTTTCTGTCATCGTTTGCTTTATCGCGATTTCGCCAGGCTCTTTTTTGGAGTCTGGTTTCGAGATCGATCGTTTTGTGATCATTTTTTACAGTGTGATGATTTGTCGTCTGGCGTAGAAAAGCTATCATTAGGGTTTTTCGGGGCGTGTGCCGCCCTGAAGGGCGTATGGTGGATGCCTTGGCAGACAGTACCGATGAAGGACGTTTGAGGATGCGATAAGCCTCGGGGAGCCTCCAACATGGCTTCGATCCGAGGATTTCCGAATGGGGCAACCCGCCGGCCGTCATGGGCCGGCACGGAACCTTGTTGTTCCGGGGGTACGCAGGGAAGTGAAACATCTCAGTACCTGCAGGAAGGGATACTCCGTGAGTAGTGGCGAGCGAAAGCGGATCAGACCAAACCATGGGCGCGTGATACCCGTCGGGGGTTGCGTCCGTGGTGTTGCGGGAGCGTGTGTCCCGGTTCCGACGGACCGGGCGGGAGTCATAAAACGGCTTGCCAGGGGAACAGGCTTGAAGGCCTGGCCGCAGAGGGTGCCAGCCCCGTACCTGGAAGCTTGCCGTCTTCCGATCACGTGTCCCAAGTAGCGCGGGCCTCGTGGAATCCCGTGTGAATCGGCCCCGACCGTGGGGTAAGTCTAAGCATACCTGTCTGACCGATAGCGTACCAGTACCGTGAGGGAAAGGTGAAAAGCACCCCGGGAGGGGAGTGAAAGAGTTCCTGAAACCGTGCGCCTACAATCCGTCGGAGCCTCCCTGGTGGGGTGACGGCGTGCCTATCGAAAAATGAGTCTGCGAGTCAGTGGTGCGTGGCGAGGCTAACCCGTCGTGGGGGAGCCGTAGCGAAGGCGAGTCTCAAAAGGCGTTTTGAGTCGCGTGCCCTGGACCCGAAGCGGGATGATCTAGCCCTGGGCAGGTTGAAGCGCGGGTAAGACCGCGTGGAGGACCGAACCCACCTGGGTTGAAAACCGGGGGGATGACCTGGGGCTAGGGGTGAAAGGCCAATCAAATTCCGTGATAGCTGGTTCTCTCCGAAATGCATTTAGGTGCAGCGTCGGTTGATTGCATCGCGGGGGTAGAGCTACTGGATGCTTGCGGGCCCGTATGGGGTACCAACAGCAGCCAAACTCCGAATACCGTTGATGTGTATTCCGGCAGTGAGTCGGCGGGGGATAAGCTCCGTCGTCGAGAGGGAGACAGCCCAGACCGTCGTCTAAGGTCCCGAAGCGTGTGCTAAGTGGGAAAGGATGTGGAGTCGCATAGACAGCCAGGAGGTTGGCTCAGAAGCAGCCATCCTTGAAAGAGTGCGTAACAGCTCACTGGTCTAGTGGTTCCGCGCCGACAATGTAGCGGGGCTCAAGCACACCACCGAAGACGCGGCAGCGGCCTTTGTGGCTGCTGGGTAGGAGAGCGTCCCCCGAGGGGCGAAGCGGCCGCGCAAGCGCGCCGTGGACTTCGGGGGAGTGAGAATGCAGACATGAGTAGCGAGAGACGGGTGAGGATCCCGTCCGCTGGATGACCAAGGGTTCCGGGGCCACGTTCGTCGTCCCCGGGTGAGTCGGGTCCTAAGGCGAGGCCGACAGGCGTAGTCGAATGGATGAACGGGTGGATATTCCCGTACCGGCAGCGAACCGTCCGAACCGAACGGATGAGTACTAACCTCCGGTCGCGTGGCGTCGTTCCCTTCGGGGTTCGGGGCGCGCGATTGTTGGGAATGTAGTCCTGGTAGGTTAGCGCACAGGGGTGACACGGAATGGGAGCCGGCCGCGGAGGTGGTTTTCCGTGGTCAAGCACGCAGCCCGTCCCATAGGCAAATCCGTGGGACATGCAGGGTGAGGTGCGATGATGGGCGCCTTTCATGGCGCGATATCCGGTGGTCCAGGCCGTCGAGAAAAGCCTCGGCGCGAGGGGCGTTGCCGCCCGTACCCCAAACCGACACTGGTGGTCAGGTAGAGAATACCAAGGCGATCGAGCGAATCCTGGTCAAGGAACTCGGCAAATCACTCCCGTGCCTTCGGTATAAGGGAGACCCCTGATGGTGATGGAACTTGCTTCCGGAGCTTTCGGGGGTGGCACAGACCAGGGGGTAGCGACTGTTTACCAAAAACACAGGTGCATGCGAAGGCGCAAGCCGCTGTATATGCACTGACGCCTGCCCGGTGCCGGAAGGTTAAGAGGATCCGTCAGCCCTCGGGTGAAGCGGTGAATTCAAGCCCCGGTAAACGGCGGTGGTAACTATAACCATCCTAAGGTAGCGAAATTCCTTGTCGGGTAAGTTCCGACCTGCACGAATGGCGTAACGACTTCCCCACTGTCTCGACCAGGAGCTCGGCGAAATTGCAGTACGAGTAAAGATGCTCGTTAAGCGCAGAAGGACGAAAAGACCCCGGGACCTTTACTATACCTTGGTATTGGCGTTAGGCGCGGATTGTGTAGCATAGGCGGGAGGCTTCGAAGCATGGGCGCCAGCCCGTGTGGAGCCGCAAGGTGAAATACCGCTCTGTTCTCGTTTGACGTCTCACCTCGAACAGTCATCCTGTTCAGGGACAGTGCCTGGCGGGTAGTTTAACTGGGGCGGTTGCCTCCCAAAGAGTAACGGAGGCGCTCAAAGGTCCGCTCAGCCCGGTTGGCAATCGGGTTTCGAGTGTAATCGCACAAGCGGGCTTGACTGCGAGAACGACGGTTCGGGCAGGGACGAAAGTCGGAGATAGTGATCCGGTGCCGGCGCACGGGCGCGGCATCGCTCAACGGATAAAAGGTACCCCGGGGATAACAGGCTGATCATTCCCAAGAGTCCATATCGACGGGATGGTTTGGCACCTCGATGTCGGCTCGTCGCATCCTGGGGCTGGAGCAGGTCCCAAGGGTTCGGCTGTTCGCCGATTAAAGCGGCACGCGAGCTGGGTTCAGAACGTCGTGAGACAGTTTGGTCTCTATCCTCTGCGCTCGTTGGAATCCTGAGGAGGCCTGCCCATAGTACGAGAGGACCTGGGTGGACGGACCTCTGGTATGCCGGTTGTCGCGCCAGCGGCATGGCCGGTTGGCTACGTTCGGGAGGGATAACCGCTGAAAGCATCTAAGCGGGAAGCCTGCTCCAAGATTAGGATTCCTTGACGCTCCTCGGAGCGTTTGTAGCCCGCATGTTGAACACGTGTTCGATAGGCCGGAGGTGGAAGTCCCGCGAGGGATGGAGCCGACCGGTACTAACGGGCGAACGCGGCACACTCTTTCCGACCCTTTGGTGGGTCGGGTCTCGTCCTGTGGTGGTTTTCTCGTTGGATGGCAAGGAACGCTGTTTCTTGTGGTCACGACGATTGGTAAGGCGTTTGGTTGTTCGCGTCCGTTGTCCGGTTCCCGGACCGCCACGACCGGAATCGGTCGTGTGGCTGGTTTCGGTTTTGCCGGCCGCCGGTTTTCCGGTCGGCCGTCTTGTATTGGTTTTGCGGTGGTCATGGCCCAGGTGAGACGCCCGGTCCCTTTCCGAACCCGGAAGCTAAGGCCTGGCACGGCGATGGTACTGCACTCGAGAGGGTGTGGGAGAGTAGCGCGCCGCCGCATTCACATGTTGGGGGTTCCCGTCGAGCTTCGGCTCCGGGAACCCCCTTTTTGTTTTTCTTCCGGATTTTTCCGGGACTTCACGGACCTCCCGGCAACGCCTTTCAGGCTCGTCGAAGGTGTTTTTCCGTGGCTTGCGGAAGGCTCCCATTCCACAACACCCCCCGTATCACATGGTCTGTCAGCGTGACTGTTATTAATGATGTGATGAGGCTCACGCGTTACGTCCGCGCGGGTTCCAGAGAATCACGTTACGATGGAAAAAGGCACAAGCCCGATGATTGACAATCAGCGAAAGGACCGATGATGACTCTTCTGCAGCATGAACTGACCGATTTTAAGGTGAACGCGTTCCAGAACAACGAGTTCCATGAGGTGACCAAGGCTGATGTACTCGGCCACTGGTCCCTGTTCTTCTTCTACCCAGCTGATTTCACCTTCGTGTGCCCTACTGAGCTTGAGGATCTGGCCCGCAACTACGCCAAGTTCAAGGAAATTGGATGCGAGGTCTACTCCGTCTCCTGCGACACCCATTTCGTGCATAAGGCATGGCATGACGCCAATGAAAAGATTGCCAAGATTCAATATCCGATGCTTGCCGACCCGACCGCTCTATTGGCCAAAGATCTCGACACCTACAACGAAGTTGATGGCATGGCCGAACGCGGTGACTTCATCGTGAGCCCCGAAGGCAAGGTCGTGGCCTATGAGGTCATCTCCTCTAACGTAGGACGCAATGCCGAAGAACTACTACGCCGTGTGCAAGCCTCTCAGTTCGTCCACGAACATGGCGATCAGGTCTGCCCAGCTAACTGGACTCCGGGCGAGGACACTATCGAACCTAGCCTCGATCTTGTTGGCCAACTGTGATCGTCACTTGATAGACGGATTGTCAATCTAATCGACAAGGTTGTCCGGAGAACCTCCGGGCAACCCCATGAACAGCCAGATCAAGGCACGAAGGGAGTCGTTATGTCTCGAGATGATTTGTACGATGTCATAGTTGTCGGCGGCGGTCCCGCTGGTCTGACGGCGGGATTGTATC
>CALLFD010000397.1 GCA_937997605.1 uncultured Collinsella sp.
GCGGTCCCAGCACCTAACCGAGCCGCGTGCATCAAGCTGCCCCTCACCATGTCCACTACCCTGCCTTCTGTGTCGTATACGATCCGTGCGTTGCGCGGAATATCAGGTTGTTCCCACCAGCTGACCTGGTATTTGACCCCACACTTGCGCACCGGGGTGTTTGCTCGGGAGGCCGCAGCCACCTTCACGACTGGCCCGCTCGCCCGCGAGGCGGTATTGCCCCAAAGAAAGTAGAACGGACGGTGCGGCTTACATCTAGGACGCGCCATGATCGCGCCGCGCGCACGCGGTCGCTTACGTGGATCCCTTTGACCGCGTCTGTCTTGGACTAGGATGGACATTTCGTCCGTCCGCAACCACAGCCTGGCAGGAACGTAGCGCATTATAGCTAAGTTCAAGCTAAAGTTTAAGGTTAGGGGCGTCATTCGCATCGCGAGTACAGATTTCGCAGGTCGGAGCGGGCTATTCGTGCCCCCATGAAGCCCGGAGCTCCCCCACGGGGAGCTCCGGGGCACCCGTCTCAGGGTGCCGTGTGCAAAAAACGGCAAATATGAGTACTGTTACCAATTTAGTAGCAGCGTATTACCGCCTCACGAGCCCTTTTTGAGTTCCGCACAGCCTGCTTGGCGCCAAGATATTCCACATTCGTTTATTATCTCTTCGCTGAATCCAGATTTTCGGCCCAAGTTTCTTTGTTTTTGCTGTCACTAATCTAGTAACAGTACTCATATTTGCCGTTTTTTGCACAGAGCATATAAACAGACCCCCTATAAAGCCATAGTTTTACGCTGGCTTGAGCCCAAAGCACGCTCGGAGCGTATTCAGCAGAGCATCTTGCCTCTTTCGACGAGCCTCTACGCGATTCTGATATCGCTTACCCATACGCTGGTGGATGCGCCATGCGAGCGCTTCCATCGCTTCCATGTCGCGGAGCATTTCGTTGTTGACCGTCGCGACCTCGATTCCCATAGTAATCAAGCCCGTGTTGCGTTTTTCATCATGGATACGTCCCCTCCGGGAGGAATGGCCCAGCTCACCGTTGTATTCCAGGTCAAACTGGGCTGCTTCCTGATACGCATCGCAAACTGCATGCGGCATCCCCGAGATTGCCTGCGCGCGGTCATCGAACTCGATCTTGTAGTCGGTCTTAAAGGGACCGCAGGCGAATCCGCCATAGGAAAACGGAAGCGAAAACAGAGCGAGCATGATGCACTCCATGGGCGAGCGCAGATTTTCTGACAGGTAGGGGCACAGACGCCGCAGCTGCTTGGCCGCGTTCCCCTTGCATGCCGCGAGGTAATCTACCAGGCGATCGGGTGTCAGCACGGACTCGACCTCAAAGTAACCGACATCTGGCGGCTGGTCTTTGTCCTTTGCCAATTTGTTCACGACAGGCGAGGTGTAGGGAGGCAGATACTTCCCGCGGTCGCTCAGTGAAATCTTAGAGCACAGTTCCTGGGCCAGGGCAAACGCCTGGATGCAGCCGACCTCGCGCGCGACGGCTACGCAAAGGGCCTCGGGAGATAGACTGTACACCCCCGGTTCCACCTCTAGAATCGAGCCGGCGGGCAACTCGGAGCATACGGACCAGCTCACGCCAAGAATACGGCGGCGCTGCGCCGCAGATCCCACCAGCAAGCAAAGATCTTCTTGCACCTCGCCGCTTGCGGCCCCAATCCGCACCAAGTCGGGAAGATAGATGTCCTCGGTCGAGGGCGACGACGTGCGCAGCACATGGCGCTCTTCATCGGGATCAAGGTCCCTCCAGCTTATGTAGCCCATCTGCCGGCGCTCGGAGCGCATCATGCGTAGCGCCGAGGCGCCTGTTAGGATTACGGAAGCCGCTAGCTGTTCGCTTGTCGGCTCGTTGCGCCGCTCAATCTTTACTGCCACAAAACCACCCCTACCAAACGCGTGCGATAGCGAGGCCATCAACGGCCGCGGCACCGGCGCGCTTGAGTTCCGCCGAAGCCGCGGCCATCGTCGCGCCCGTGGTGATAACGTCATCGATAAGCAGCAGGCGGCGGCCGTGCACGTCCTCAACCGTCTCATACATGCCTTGGGCACGCTCGCGGCGCTCCTCACGACCGAGTTCGCGCTGGTCGCCATGGCCGTACTTGACCAGGGCGTCCAGCAACGGCACGCCCGACAGCTCGCAAAATGGGCGCGCAATGGCCTCCATATGATCGAAACCACGCCGCCGAAACGCTGCCGCCGTCGCAGGCACAAACACCACCGCATCCGCACCGGACAGCACACCTTCGTAGCGATCGGGCGCTACGACCTGGGCATGCAGGGCGGTGTCGTAGAGCAGCTCCGCCAGATACGGAGCCAGACGTCGCTCGCCCGCATCCTTGTACGCTTTAATGATGCGCGGCAGCGGATGCGCATAGACGGCGCACGCCAGGCAGCGGTCGAGCGCCTCCGCCATTGCCGAGGACGTGCCCTCGACCGAACACTCAGTGCACAGCAAATCCCCAAACGGGGCGCCGCATCGGGTGCAGCTATGACGTGGGTCGATGAGCGTGAGCGCGGTCAGGCAGTCTTGGCAAATAAGCGCACCGGCGCGCTCGCAGCCGGCACATCGTGTTGGCGACAATGCCTCGAGCGCCTCGCGTGCCACCCACTCGGCAAACGGTAGCAATTCGTCCGCAAACGGTAGGGCGCCGGCGCCCTGCAGACGGCTCAATATGTTCAGATGGCTCTTCAAGACACAACCCTCCCTACGCTCGGTCGCAGGGAGGGTTGTTGATTCGGCGCTATGATACCCCGATGCGCTCGGGGCAAGGCGGGCTAAATCCGCTCGCGGGCGTTATTCGCCGGCGGGCGGTTGTGGTGCGGACGAAGACGGGGCCGAGCCCTCGCCACCATCCTGGCGCGGCTTGCGGGAACGGCGACGGCGACGGCGCTTTTGACCCTGGTCGGCCGAGCCCTCGCCACCGCGATCCTCGCGCGGCTCGCGCTCGTCACGAGCGGCGCCACGCGAAGCCTTGGCAGCCACTCCCCCGCCGTCTCCGGGACGACGGCGCGTAACCTTGACCTCGCCATCCGAGACCTGATCGGCCACGGAGGGCACTGAGGGCTTCTGCTGCGCGCCCGAGGAATGGCGACGGCGCGGACGCGGCGCGCGCTCCTCCTCGCCACGTGACTTGCCGCCCTTGTCGACAGGCGCATCGGAGGCCGAGGCGCCCTTGGAAGCGGCACCGGCCTCGCGAGCAGCTGCGGCGCGAAAGGCGTCCTCGCGCTCCTCGCTCGACAGATGACGACGGCGGCGACGTGTGGGGTTCATGCCACCGCCGCGATTCTGCTGCTGGGGCTGCTGAACCTCGCGCTCGCGAGAAGCGTTCTTGCCCGCGGGAGCGGCCTCGCCGGCATCGCCCGAACCCGCGCGCTTGCGGCGGCGACGTCCACCGGCAGCCTCCTCAGCCTCGGGTGCCTCGGCCTTGCCGCGACCCTTACCGCGGCCGCGACCCTCGCCCTGACCCTGACCGGCGCGAGCATCGGATTCGGCATCGCGACGACGGCGCTTGGGCATCGACGTGCCGGCAAGACGGTCGGCACTCGACAGGCCATCGCCCACGTCGACGCCGTTCTCGCGATCGAGCTCCATGAGCGCCAGGCGCATCTCGGGCGACTCGATGCGCTCGAGCACGTCGCGCGTCACGCAGTCGGGGCGGCAGTTGCAGCCCTGCTCGGCGGCCTTCTTTTTGCAGCCCTCCGAGCACGTCATATCGGCCAGGTTGACCTTAAAGACCTTGCCGTTCTCCAGGCGCAGCACCAGCTGCTCACGCGGCGTGTCATATTCCTGAATACGCGCCTTGCCAAGCGGCGTATCGATGAGCGTCTTCTTTTTGGGCGCACGGCTCTTAAAGTCCTTGTACGCCTCGAACTCATAACGCAGACAGCACATCAGGCGGCCGCAAACGCCGCTGATCTTGGACGAGTTGAGCGGCAGGTCCTGCTCTTTTGCCATGCGAATCGAGACGGGCTCAAACTGTCCGCCAAAGCGCGTGCAGCAGAGTTCCTGCCCGCACTGGGCATAGCCGCCCACCAGGCGGGTCTCGTCGCGCACGCCGATCTGGCGCATGTCGACGCGAATATGCAGCGTCGAGGACAGATCCTTGACGAGCTGGCGAAAATCGACGCGCTCCTCGGCCGCAAAGTAGAACACGGCCTTCTCGCCGCCAAACAGGTACTCGACGCCCACCGGCTTCATCTCGAGGTCGAGCTCTTTGACCAGACGGCGGAAATCGACCATCGCCTCGTCGCCTTGGATGGCCAAGTCGTCGGCAAGCTGCAGGTCGATGTCGCTCGCCACGCGCAGCACGGGCTTGAGCGGCTGGCCGATCTCGTCTTGCGGCACCTCGAAGGGGTCGGCCGTAACCAGGCCGATCTCGGTTCCGCGCTCGGTGGAGCAAATGGCATAATCGGCCTCGAGGATATCCAGATCCTGCGGATCGAACCACAGGTCGCGCGAGGCGTAGGTAAACTTAACGGGTACGACTAACGGCATTTCAGTGCCTTCCTGATATCGAACAGCATGACCTCGATGGCCAGCTGGGGAGTAACGTTTCTGGCGATGTTGCGCTCGGCGGTCGCGACTGCCTCGAGCGCCCGGGTGGCACCCGCAACATTGGTCGCGGCGGCAAGCCGACCGATCGTGTCGCGCACGTCTTCGTTCACCACGTCGGCTGCCTCGTCCTGAAGCGTCAGTAGCACGTCGCGCATGAGCGTCCGCGCGCTCGCCAGCGCTTCCATGATACCCGAACGCTCGCGCGCGTTGAGTTCGCGCTTGTTGCGGTCCTCAAGCTGCTTCAATGCTCCACGCGACAGGTAGTCGGCGTTTTGCTCGAGCACCTTTTCCTGCGTGGACTTGACCTCGGCGAGCGGCGCCTTAACGGCGACGATGAGCGACTTGGCGCGGCTGAGCACGTCGGCCTCGTCGGCGGCGAT
>CALLFD010000398.1 GCA_937997605.1 uncultured Collinsella sp.
TCGACACCGCCGAGTTCGCGATCCCCGGCCTTGACGACGAGTTCCGCGTCATCGTCTCCCCGTGGATTTTGACGGTGCTTGTGACCGACCGCCTGGCTCGCTACTACGAGACGGTCACCAAGCACAACCTCAAGTATCGTCGCTACTATCACCAGTTCGACTACTAAAGAAAACGGGTGCGGGAACGTGCCGGGCTATTGAGAGGAACACAGAATGAGACAGTACATCATCGCCAGCCATGCGCACTTCGCTACCGGCATCAAGGAGAGCGTCGAACTGCTCTCGGGCGCTCGCGACAACGTCCACGATCTTTCGATGTTCGTCGATGGCCGCATGGACGTGGCCGAGGAGGCCCAAAAACTGCTGGCAGGCATGTCTGCTGACGATGATGTCGTTGTCTGCACCGACCTCTTTGGCGGCAGCGTCAACAACGAGTTCACCAAGATCGTCCAGACGCGTCCCCGCACGTACCTCGTTACCAACATGAACCTTCCTCTCCTCATCCAGCTGCTGTTCTCTGACGAGTCGGCGCCGGTTGAGGAGACGATTCGCGCCATCGTCGCTGCGGACGATACGCGCGTGAAGTTTGTCAACGATCTTTTGGTCGATGACGACGAGGAAGAAGAGTTCTAATCCGCAGCACCTACTGACACGCCGTAAGACGGCACAAGACCTTTGGGGGGTCACATTATGATTCAGCTACTTCGCGTTGACCATCGCCTGCTTCATGGCCAGGTCGCAGTTTCCTGGGTTCAGGGCCTTGGCTCCAACTGCATCTTCTGCGTGGGCGATAAGGTCGCTAACGACCCGGTGTGGAAGACGACGCTTAAGATGGGCAAGCCTGCCGGCTGCAAGCTCGTCATCAAAGATATGGAGCATGCAATCGAAGCTATCAACTCGGGCGTGACCGACAAGTACAAGATGATCATCTGTGTCGCCACTATTGCTGAGGCAAAGCAGCTTGTTGAGGGCTGCCCGCAGATCAAGTCGGTCAACCTGGGCAACACCAAGCCCAAGGACGAGAAGCGTCCCGATGCTCGTCAGGTCTCTCGTCAGATCTTCCTGACCGCGGCCGAGGAAGCCGATGTGCGCGAGATGCTGGATCGTGGCGTTGAGGTCGAGATTCGACCCCTGGCCGATGACCCCAAGGTTGACTGCGCCAGCGTGCTCTAGGCGTTCAATTTCGAAGAGTCTGAGCTCTTCGTAGTGTCCTATTAGGAAAGGGGGATATATGCTTACCCAAGCAATCCTCATCGGACTTATCGCCGCATTTGGTAAGTTCGACTTCCAGCTCGGTACGCTCTATGCGTTCCGCCCCATTGTCCTGTGCCCGCTCGTGGGCCTGGTGCTGGGGGACCTGCAGTCCGGCCTCGCGATCGGCGCCAGCTTGGAGCTTCTGTTCATGGGCTCGATCTCCATCGGCGCCTACGTGCCGCCTGATGAGACGATCGGCGGCGTGCTCGCCTGCGCCTTCGCTATCCAGCTGGGCCAGAGCACCGAGGCAGCCATCGCGCTCGCTATGCCCATCGCCACGCTGTGCCTTGCCATCAAGAACATCCTCAACGCCGCCCTGCCGATTCTGGTTGACCGCGCTGATGTCTTCTCCAGCCAGGGCAACCTTAAGGGTGTCTATGCGATGCACTTCCTGATCGGTTTGACCGGTATCATCATGGCGTTCCTGCTGTGCTCGCTGTCGTTCTATCTGGGTGCTGACGCTATCCAGGGCATGCTCGACTTCATCCCGCCCTTTGTCCTTGCTGGCTTTGGCGTGGCCGCCAACATCCTGCCGGCCATGGGCTTCGCCATGCTCGGCCGCCTGGTGCTCACCAAGCAGCTCGTGCCCTTCTACTTCCTGGGCTTCCTGCTGTGCTCCTACGCCAACGTGCCCGTCCTGGGCGTCGCCCTGATCGCCATCATCATCGGCATCGACAAGTTCGACCTGCTCGGCCTGGGCGGAGCCCAGCCCCAGCTCTCCGCGGAAGGGGATGAGGACGATGACTTCTAGTCCCGAGAACAAGATTACGCGCTCCGACCTCGTCAAGAGCGCCGTCAACGTCGGCGCCCTGGGCATGGAGTTCTCCTGGACCTACTACAAGCAGATGAACATCGCCTTCTGCCTGATGGTCGCCAACATGCTCAAGAAGATCTACGCCGGCCGCCCCGACGACTACGCCGAGGCCCTGCACCGCCACTGCGCGTTCTTCAACATCACCGTCCAGTTCGCCCCGTTCGTCGGCGGCATCGCGATGGCCATGGAGGAGAAGGTCGCCCGCGGCGAGATCGAGCCCGAGAGCGTCAACGACGTCAAGGCCGCCCTCATGGGCCCGCTGTCCGGCATCGGCGACTCCATCTTCCTGTCGACGCTGCGCGTGGTCGCCGCCGCCGTGGGCATCAGCCTGTGCCAGGCCGGCAACCCCTTCGGCCCCATCGCCTTCCTGCTCATCTACAACGTCCCCGGCTTCGCGCTGCGCGTCTGGGGCGCCGTCAAGGGCTACGAGCTGGGCGTGGGCTTCCTGGACGAGGCCCAGAGGACCGGCCTCATGCAGAAGATCATGACCTGCGTGGGAATCGTGGGCGTCATGGTCGTGGGCGCCATGTGCAAGGACATGTTCTGGGCCAGCATCCCGGTGGCCATCGGCTCGGGCGAGGACGCCCAGACCCTCCAGGACATCCTGGACGGCATCATGCCCGGCATGCTCGGCATGATCGCCTTCTGGCTGTACTACTGGCTGCTGTCCAAGAAGATCAACCCCATGGTGCTGATCGTGGCCACCATGGTCGTGGGCATCATCGGCGCGTTCTTCGGCGTGCTGGCGTAGGCTCCTGCGTTCTATTCTGCCCCCAAGGGAAACGGCGACCCATTGCGGTCGCCGTTTTTTATTACCGAAAGCTAGCTGGAGGTGCTTCGTGATTCGATCTGACAATCCACCCGATAATGGCGTGAGCGGGGCGATGTATCTATTTGGCACGGCGCTCTTGTGGAGTTTTATCGGCATCCTCGTTCGCGCCAATTCGCAGTCAGCTCTTTTGATCGGTGCCGTCACGGCAATATTTATGGCGCTCTTTATCCTGCTCGTCGGCAGGCCCGTCCTCCGCGTCAGTCGTCTTATTGTCCTTGTGGCCGTCTGTAACTTCGTAACGGGCACCACGTTTAACTTTGCCAACCAGCTCACGACGGTCGGCAACGCGATCGTTCTGCAGTACACTTCGATGATTTTCGTTATCGTGTATCAATCGCTCGCAACTCGCACGTTGCCCTCGCCTGCGAAGATTGCCTCCGTGGTGGTTGCTTTTACGGGTATGGGACTTTTCTTTTTAGGCGATTTGAGTGCCGAGGGCATGCTCGGCAACCTGCTTGCCGTCATTTCGGGCGCCACCTTTGGGCTGTGTTTCTTTTTGAACTCTCGCCCCGATGCGTCGCCCATGGTGTCCTCGCTCATTTCCTGCGGTATCTCGATGCTGCCGATTGTCTATTTTGCCGGCACCCTAGACTCCGTGAGACCATTTGAGTGGGGACTCATGCTGGTGCATGGCCTTTTTTGCAGTGGCCTTGCGAGCGTGCTGTATGCCAAGGGGATCGCGCGCACCAACGCGTTTGCGGCCAACCTGGTTTGCATGAGTGAGGTCGTGCTCGCTCCCTGCTGGTCGGCGCTCTTCTTTGGCGAGGTCTTTCGCTGGAACGAGTTTTTGGGCGCGGCGATTATCGTTTTGGTGATTGTGGCCAACTTGGCATCCGATGCCTTTGGCGATGGCTTTCTGGTGACGCTTGTCCGCCATCGAAACAAAGAGCGCGCCTGACGGGATACGTCTGCCGTTTACGGTAAAAAACACTCCGCTGAGCGAGTGGTATTAAATAGTAAGAACCTGCATACCTATAATTGGTATCAAATCATTTGTATCTGGCATGGGTGTTAGCAGCACACCAGGTACGCTTCGAGCCGTGTAATCGAACTCCCGGAATTGATATCAACAACGCGCGCGACGGGAGTGACGACGGTTCGAGATTCCTTATTGGGAGGAATTATGCTTGTCCAAGCAATCCTCGTCGGCTTAGTCGGAGCGTTTGGATGCCTCGACTACCAGCTCGGCACCCTCTACGCGTTCCGCCCCATCGTCCTGTGCCCGCTCGTGGGCCTGGTGCTGGGGGACCTGCAGACTGGCCTTGCCGTAGGTGCAAGCCTTGAGCTGCTGTTCATGGGCTCGATCTCCATCGGCGCCTACGTGCCGCCTAACGAAACCGTCGGCGGCGTGCTCGCCTGCGCGTTTGCCATTCAGCTCGGTCAGGGTACCGAGACGGCCATCGCACTCGCCATGCCCATCGCCGTCCTTTCGCTGACGATCGGCAACATTACCAACGCCCTGTTCGCCGTGTTTGTCGACATGGCAGACAAGTTCGCCCTCAAGGGAAACCTTAAAGGCATCTACGCCGTTCATTGGGGAATGGGACTTTGGGGCTGCCTCGAGTACTTCCTGCTGTGTGGCGGCGCCTTCTATCTGGGTTCCGGCGCCATCCAGGGCCTACTCGACTTTATTCCGTCTTTTGTGATCGATGGTTGCGGCGTGGCCGCCAACATCCTGCCGGCCATGGGCTTCGCCATGCTCGGCCGCCTGGTGCTCACCAAGCAGCTCGTGCCCTTCTACTTCCTGGGCTTCCTGCTGTGCTCCTACGCCAACGTGCCCGTCCTGGGCGTCGCCCTGATCGCCATCATCATCGGCATCGACAAGTTCGACCTGCTCGGCCTGGGCGGAGCCCAGCCCCAGCTCTCCGCGGAAGGGGATGAGGACGATGACTTCTAGTCCCGAGAACAAGATTACGCGCTCCGACCTCGTCAAGAGCGCCGTCAACGTCGGCGCCCTGGGCATGGAGTTCTCCTGGACCTACTACAAGCAGATGAACATCGCCTTCTGCCTGATGGTCGCCAACATGCTCAAGAAGATCTACGCCGGCCGCCCCGACGACTACGCCGAGGCCCTGCACCGCCACTGCGCGTTCTTCAACATCACCGTCCAGTTCGCCCCGTTCGTCGGCGGCATCGCGATGGCCATGGAGGAGAAGGTCGCCCGCGGCGAGATCGAGCCCGAGAGCGTCAACGACGTCAAGGCCGCCCTCATGGGCCCGCTGTCCGGCATCGGCGACTCCATCTTCCTGTCGACGCTGCGCGTGGTCGCCGCCGCCGTGGGCATCAGCCTGTGCCAGGCCGGCAACCCCTTCGGCCCCATCGCCTTCCTGCTCATCTACAACGTCCCCGGCTTCGCGCTGCGCGTCTGGGGCGCCGTCAAGGGCTACGAGCTGGGCGTGGGCTTCCTGGACGAGGCCCAGAGGACCGGCCTCATGCAGAAGATCATGACCTGCGTGGGAATCGTGGGCGTCATGGTCGTGGGCGCCATGTGCAAGGACATGTTCTGGGCCAGCATCCCGGTGGCCATCGGCTCGGGCGAGGACGCCCAGACCCTCCAGGACATCCTGGACGGCATCATGCCCGGCATGCTCGGCATGATCGCCTTCTGGCTGTACTACTGGCTGCTGTCCAAGAAGATCAACCCCATGGTGCTGATCGTGGCCACCATGGTCGTGGGCATCATCGGCGCGTTCTTCGGCGTGCTGGCGTAAGGGCCCGGCTGCATAGATTTTCGTTGCAACCTGGAAAGGGGATGGAGCAGGCCTATGCCCTCCATCCCCTTTTTGTATAGAAGGAGTTCGTATGTTCGCGAAGGATCGCGAAGCAATGCGCCTGACGCTGGCGGAGGTCAGGCTGATTCTTATTGAGTCCCTGCAGTGGTGCGCCAACAACGCGGTCTACTTTTTGGGGCTTATCGGTGCGGCCACGTATGATCTGGCCGGCACGGCCTTTTTGGTTGCCGCCATTACGCTCGTGCGCAATCTTATGACGTCGGCGGGCAATATGGTGTCGGGTTCGGTCATCGATCGCTTTGGACCGCGCCGGACGTCGTTTGTGACGTGCGTGATTACGGCTGTGCTATCGCTTGGCGTGGGGTTGGCGCCGCTGTCTGTCCCCGGGCTTGTGTTTGCCGCGTGCGTCTTGGGGCTTGCGGGCGGCTTTATCAACACCTGCACGCATGCGTTTCCGGGATACCTGGAGTCGACCACCGAGGGCCGTACCCGCGTGAACGGTCTCATGGTGTTCTACAGCAATATCGCCTATACCGCTGGCCCGCTGCTCGGCGGTGCCATCGTGAGCTGTTTTGCCACGCAATCGGTCTATCTGCTCATGGCGGGCATGATGGGCGTGGCGGCCGTGCTCTCCTTGGGCTGTCACGAGTGCGTTGTTCCCGCAAAAGGGGAAAAGCCGAAGGGCGGTATTCTGGGCGGCATGGCCGAGGGTGCGCGACTTACGTTTCGCGACCACGACCTGCGCCTCATCTTTATCTCGGGCTTTTTGGGATTCTTTGCGTTTGGCGCGTTTGATTCGCTTGAGTCGTTGTTCTACCGTGATGTGCTCAACGTGGATATCGTCTGGCTGGGCTGGCTGTCCTCGGTCGTGGGCCTCACTTCCTCGGTGGGCGCGTTCATCCTGACCAAGCTTTCTGCTCGCCATGTCAACCTACGATTGCTGCTCGGCGCGCTCATGGCCGTGGGCATTGGGTCCATGGTGTACGTGGGCACCGATATGCTGGGGGTCGCGATTGTCGGTCAGGCGATTAACGGTCTGGCCTGGGGGTTCCTGGAGCCGCTGCAGATGATCTTGATTCAGGAGCGCGCCGACATCAAATACCTGGGTCGCATTACCGGCTTTGTGCGCTTTGGCCTGATGAGCGCCGGCGTGGTGCCGCTGCTGGCGGCTCCGTTTTTGGCGGAGGCTTTGGGCGTCCAGACGGTACTGTTTGGAGCATCGACCATTATTGCGCTGGTAGGAACGCTGTTCTTTGTCACACAAGGGAGACGCCGGGGGCGTTAGCTATACATCAAATTCTAATTTAATACCACTCACCAGAGAATTTCGACCGTTCACCGAGGTTTGGAACAGATTGAAAAGTGGTATTAAAAACACGTTGGGTGTATGTCTATAATTGGTATCGAAAAGAAACGCGATGTATAGATTCGCGTGCAGGACAGAAAGGAAAAGCCATGAAGGAAACCGAGAAGATCGAGATCATGCACTTTAGCCAGGAGGGCTACGTCGAGGACGGCAAGAACGTCTACGAGGCCGGCAAGAAGATGACCGCGCTCGCCGACAAGGTCGCCGACGAGGGCTACGACGC
>CALLFD010000399.1 GCA_937997605.1 uncultured Collinsella sp.
TCGATCGCTCGACCGATGAGGCCGAGCGCATCACGCGTGCGCTGGAAAACGTTCCCGCCACGCTTGCGATCGATAAGGACGAGGACGGCTATCCGATAGCGGATGCCGCCCAGGAGGCAGCTTTAGATGACTAATTCCGCCGACCTCGCCCCGTGCGAGTCTGCAGATATTCAGCGACGCATCCTCGAGCTCATCGAGGGTGCGTCCTCCATTGCGATTTCGGGACATACTTCTCCCGATGGCGATGCCTTGGGCTCCGTATTGGGCCTGGGCCTTTCGCTCATGAAGTTTTTCCCCAACAAGGACATTGCTCTGCTGCTGGCAGACGATGACCCGGTTCCGCGTATCTACCGCTTTATGGAAGGCTCCGATCGCCTGGTGCCGGCATCTGCGTACACTGGCAATCCGGACCTGTTCATCTCGGTGGACGTACCGGTCGTCGAGCGTCTCAATAATTCCGCCGAGGTGCTTCGTCGCTCCAAGCATGTGGTGTGTTTCGACCACCATCCGGCGCGTGAGGAGTTTGCCGAGCTCAGTCTGAGGCGCGTCGAAGCTGCAGCCTGCGCCATGATCATCGACCGCTTTTTGGACAATTGTGGCATTGTTGCCCGTGATGGCGTTGCGACCTGCCTGCTGTGCGGCTTGGTTACCGATACCGGTCGTTTTCAGTACCAAAACGCCGATGCCGCCGCGTTCCATGCGGCCTCGCGTCTGGTTGCCCACGGTGCCGATCCGGCGCGCGTTGCGCTCGAGGTCTACCAGAGCATGCGCGTAGAGTTTTTGCATCTCAAGTCCATCGTTATGGGCCGCATCAAGACAGTGGCGCACGGGCGCGTGGCGTATAGCTACGCGTACCAGAGCGACCTTGAGGCTTGCGGTGTCACCTCGGATGAGTGCGACGGCCTGGTTGACGTGGTGCGCTCGGTGATGGGCGTGGAGGTCTGCCTGTTCCTGAAGGGCATTGAGGGCGATACCAAGGTGCGTGGCAACCTGCGCTCCAAGGGTGACCTCAACGTGTCCGAGATCGCTGCTGCTTTTGGCGGAGGCGGACATCCCGCTGCCGCCGGTTTCTCCAACAACGGAACGATTCTCGAGACGCTTACCGTGGCACTTCCCATGCTGGCCGAGCTGGTGGGGGAGGATCCCGCTTCGGTGACCGTCGAGCTTTAACTTTTTGGATGGTACATGGCTCGTCGTACACCTTCTCAACTGAATATGCTGCTCGCCGTCGATAAGCCGGTGGGCTGCACGTCCCACGATGTGGTCTCGCAGTGCCGACGCGCCCTCCATGAGCGGCGCGTTGGTCATGCCGGTACGCTCGACCCCATGGCATCGGGTGTCATGGTGGTGGGTGTGGGCCAGGCTACTCGTCTGCTGGGCATGCTTACGCTCGATACCAAAAGCTACGTCGCCGATATTTCGTTTGGCGCCGAGACTAATACCGATGATGCGGAGGGCGAGGCGGTCCGTACAGTGGCTGTTGCCAACGAGCTGCGCGATCCTGCCTATGCCCGTGAGCGCTTGGCCGCTATGCTGGGTCCGCAGATGCAGGTGCCGCCGGCGTTTTCGGCTATCTCGGTCAATGGCGTTCGCGCCTACAAGTCTGCTCGCGAGGGCAATGCGGTGGACCTACCTCCGCGCCCCGTCGAGGTCTATGCCGCCGACCTGATCGCCGTGGGTGGCGAAGGTGATTCGTGTGTGTGGACCGTGGCATTCTCGGTGAGCAAGGGCACCTATATCCGTGCACTCGCTCGCGACCTGGGCCGCGCCTGCGAGAGCGCCGCGCACATTTCCGCGCTGCGCCGCACGGCCTCCGGTGTTGTTTCCATTGGCGCTTGTCATGCGGTGGAGGAGCTTTCTCCCGAGTCCGCGGCTGGCTTTGCCTTGGATCCCATTGCGGCCCTGGGCGCCACGCGTGTTGACTTGCCGGGCAATCTTTCCGACGATCTGCTCTGCGGCCGACGCATTCCCGTTGAGCGTGCGCTTGCCGATTTCGATGCCTCAAAGGCGCCGTTTGCGTTGGTGCTCGATGGGGGGCTCAAGGCGCTCGCCCGCATTGAGAGTGGCCGGTTTGTTATGGAGCACGTGTTTCCGCAGGCAATCGGCGGTGTTCGATGATGTTGTCCGCTCACGAGCTCGCGCGTGTCTTTTTCGCGGGCGAGTCGGACGAGGCTCGCATCGTTGCTGCCGATACGTTTGATGAGTGTGAGCACTTGGGTGCCGCATCGATTGCCATCGGCGTGTTCGACGGCGTTCACCTTGGACACCAGGAGCTCATTGCGGCGCTTGTCCGTGATGCCCGTGCCCATGGCTGCAAGGCGGTAGTAGTTACCTTCGATCCCGACCCGGACGTCGTGGTGAGCCCTTCGCCCGCTCAAAAATTGATGACGACGGCCGACCGTCTGCATGCTTTGGCTCAGACCGGGGCCGATGCGGTGGTGGCCGTTCCCTTTACGTCTGAGGTTGCGGCGCTTGACCATGTTGATTTTCTCTCGCTGGTGTCGCGTCTGGTCGACATTCGATCGATTCGCGTTGGCAGCGACTTTAGGCTGGGTCGTGGCGGTGCTTCTGGTGTTGCCGAGATGCGCTCCTGGGGTGCCGTGCATGGCGTTGATGTGTATGGTCACGACCTACTTTGCGAGGGCGGCGAGGCCATTTGCGCCACCCGTATCCGTCATGAGCTGGGACAGGGTCATGTCGAGCTTGCCGCTGAGTTACTCGGCCGTCCGTATATGGTGCGTGGCGGTGTTATTCGCGGCCGTCACGAGGGTTCTGGCATGGGCTTTCCCACGGCAAACCTACAAGTTCCCGATGGTATTCAGGTGCCTGCGGACGGCGTGTATGAGGGTCTGGTGCTGGTCGATGACACCGTGTGGCCCGCTGCCGTGAACGTCGGCCTGCCGCCAACGTATGCTGACGATGCAGCATCTGCGCATCTCGAGGCTAATTTAATTGGTTATACGGGCGACCTGTACGACTCTTCCGTTTCGCTGGCGTTTACGCGCTGGCTGCGTCCGTCGCGCGTGTTCGATTCGCTGGATGAGTTGATTGCGACCGTCGAGGGTAATATCGAGGACATTCGTCACAACTTGGGTGAGCAGGGGGTGAGCATCCGTGATTAGCGATGAGGAGAAAGAC